>JAHDCM010000316.1 GCA_020629895.1 Bacteroidota bacterium | reverse complement strand
AAAAATTAACAAAAACAAATGGATAGATTAACATATCGCCTCTACAAGACTATTTCCAAATTAATACAAACACTTTATGATCGCTTACACCAAAGACCTCATTGCTCTTCTATATCCCAAAACCTGTGCGGCATGCCAAAGGCGGCTTCAACAAAATGAAGATGTCATTTGTTTGTTTTGCGAGTTTGATCTTCCGTTTAGTAACTATCATCAGGAAGCAGATAATATACTTGCAAAGCAATTTTGGGGACGTGTAAAACTAGAGGAGGCTATTGCCTTTTATATATTTGTAAAAGGAGGACGTATTCAGCACCTCATTCACCAATTAAAATACAGAGGGCGACAAGAAATAGGTAGCCGACTAGGGAGTTTATATGGAGAAATATTACAAAAAGAAGCAACACAACTCATCGAAGATTGGGACATTATTATGCCTATCCCCTTACATCCAGCTAAAAAACAACGTCGAGGATATAACCAATGTACTACATTTGTAGATAGCCTCGCACAACAACTAGCCATAAGTGCTGCTCACGAAATACTCAAGCGAAACATAGATACAGGTACTCAAACACGACTAGGGCGTTATCAACGTTGGGAAAATGTAGAAACTATTTTTTACCTTGACGAGAAGCAAAAAAAGGAGCTAGAAGGAAAACATATTTTATTGGTAGATGACGTTATTACTACGGGAGCAACTTTAGAAGCAGCAGCGACTATCATCTTAGACCTCCCTAATACCAAAGTAAGTATAGCAGGTATAGCAAGTGCAATTACCTTATAATGTCAATAAAAAGGTAGGTATGACGCAACCTTTACGGTCTATATCTAACTCCTAATAGGCACACGATTTTTTTTACTTACCTTTGTCTACTTATCTATAAATATATACTATGAAGCAAGCGTTTTTTCGATATTACCTCTATACCATTATAGGAGGAATATGCGTATTACTAGCTATGATGGGGAGTAGTTGTACGCCAGAGTCAGATGAGATTGATCCTGATTTTAGACTTGCTTTTTCTCACGATACGGTTAGCTTTGATACCGTATTTGTGACCTTCGGTTCTACTACCTTTACCGAATTCGTAGTATATAATAATAGCAACCAAGACATTACCATCTCCTCCATTGCACTAGGAATGGGTGACGATTCGCCCTACCGCCTTAATGCCGATGGGAATGCAGGTTCGCGCCTCGAAAATATCGAAGTTTGGGCCAACGATAGCATCCATGTATTTGTAGAAGTAACCGTTGATCCGAATGACCAAAATACACCCTTCATTGTTGAAGATTCTATTTTATTTGAAACCAATGAGTTTATCCAGGATGTACAACTAGTGGCATGGGGGCAAAATGCACATTTCTTTGGTCCTGGTACGCCTAATGGTGCTATTATAGGTAGTACGGGAGATACCATTTGGACAAACGACCGTCCCTACGTGATTTTTGGGGGCGTAATCGTTGATACACTAAGCACCTTAACCATCCTTCCAGGCACCCAAATACACCTACACAATAATGCTATTTTTGCTGTAAAAGGAAGCCTGAATGTTATAGGAGGCCAAGATACTACTAGCAAAGTCGTTTTTCAAGGGACACGCCTAGAACAAGACTATCAAGATGTTGGCGGGCAGTGGGGGGCAATTTTGCTGAGTCCAGGTAGTGTCAATAATAAGATAGATAATGCCATCATCCAAAATGCCTTTTATGGCGTATTGGTTGATTCGTTGCCTGCTTCAAGTACCCAACCCAATCTGATTATTACCAATTCTATCATCCGTAATATGTCCGCTTCAGGTATAGTGGGCGTAACCGCTGTTATATCAGGAGCTAATCTACTCGTATATAATTGCAAACGAAATAGCTTCCAAGCAGTACACGGGGGAGTATACGCCTTTAATCACTGTACATTCGCCAACTTCAATGGCACCGATCACAAAGAATCACTCGTTTCCATAGGTAACTTCATCGAATTGCCTGATAATAAGATTGATGTCAATACCACTTCAGCACAGTTTTATAATACCATCATACATGGAAGTGTAGAAGAAGAAGTGACACTAGCAGATATTACAGAAGGAGAAGCCGAATATGTAGTCGATTTTTACAATTGTCTCATCAAATCAGAAGAAGCGATTAATCGGAATGGGGACAATATTCACGAATGTTTATTTACTAGTCAAAATAATAAAGACAAGATTTTTGTCCGAGAGACCAACAACTTTCAATTGTCTGATGATTCTTTTTGTATAGATAGAGGGCTGGCTGCTGAGGAAATTGTAGACCCGCTTATTTTCGTAGTTACCAATGACATACTCGGAAATCCAAGAGATGGGCAACCAGATATAGGCTGCTTTGAATTTGTCGGAGAGTAGGCAAACTCCACAAAAAAGTGGGCAATTATTTGTACGTTTCAAAAAAACGGCATAATATTGTGTGGTAACTGGTATAGTTAACCAAATTTAATATTCACACCTAAAATCCAATAGCTTTTGTTTAGAACTTCATTACATATCCTCAACTGTTGTTGTTGCTGCTGTATGTCCTTATGTTCTCTGCAAAGGTTGAATAGATAATGTATGTAAATCAACAATCAATCAACATTGAAAAAGCCTTTCCAGAGTCATTTGGAAAGGCTTTTTGCATGATACATGATCAATTCAACACTTCATCAAATCAACAATTATTAAATTAATCACACTAAAAAATAAATGCTTATGCCACTTTCATTGGACAATGTAAGCCAAGAAGCCAAGAAAGACATCATTGAATTACAAAATAAAATCAGTGATTTCAAATCAGGTAACATCATTGAAGACAAATTCAAGCATTATAGGCTTACACGAGGCGTGTACGGACAACGTCAACTAGGCGTTCACATGTTTCGTATTAAAATCCCATTTGGTAAACTAACCGCCGAACAGCTGATCCGTATTGCAGATATTGCAGAAAAATTTACCAACGGTAACCTACATCTAACGACTCGCCAAAACATCCAAATGCACCACATCAAATTGGATGATACACCCGAAATATGGAAAATGTTGGAGGAAAAAGACATCACCGCTCGCGAAGCCTGTGGGAATACCGTCCGTAACCTTACTGCCTCTGCCAATGCAGGTATTGACCCCGACGAACCATTCGATGTAAGTCCCTATGTTTACGAAGCATTTAAGTATTTTCTACGCAATCCCATCTGCCAAGATATGGGGCGTAAAATAAAACCTGCCTTTTCTTCTAGTGAAAAAGACTCTGCATTTACCTACTTCCACGACTTCGGATTTATTCCGCGTATCAAAGAAGAAAATGGAGAAACCATACGCGGATTCAAAGTCGTAATTGGAGGAGGTTTAGGAGCGCAATCTATCGTTGCTCCTACTGCTTACGAATTCTTACACGAAGATCAAATCATTCCATTTATGGAAGCGGCCATTCGCGTATTTGATCGCTACGGAGAACGCGCTAAGCGTTTCAAAGCCCGCATGAAGTTCTTAGTCCAAAAAATTGGCTTTGAAGCATTCATGGAACTTGTAGAAGAGGAACGACTAGCTATCAAAAATAAGAGTTATAAAATTGACCGCAACGCTGTCGCTATTCCAGCACCCGCCCCCGAAAAAACACCCCCAACGACACAAGCAGACGACCCCGCCAAATTTGAGCAATGGGTACGTACCAATGTCTACGAGCAAAAGCAAAAAGGATTTTATGCTGTTCAATTACGCGTAAAACTAGGAGACATTCAAGCAGAAGAAGCCCGCCAATTAGCCGCTTTAATTAAGGAATGGGCAGCCGACGATCTACGCATCACCGTCAATCAAGGCATTCTACTCAAATTTGTACGCAAAGAAGCACTAGCGCATTTACACAACGAATTAGTAAAACTTGGAGTAGGTGAACCTGGCTTCGATACCCTCGTAGATGTAACGGCCTGCCCTGGTACTGATACCTGCAACCTTGCCGTTACCAACAGTACAGGTTTAGCCGATCAACTCGAAGAAATGATTAAGGAGGAATATCCCGCAATGGTCGAAGAAAAAGGGATCAAAATAAAAATTAGCGGCTGTATGAATTCTTGCGGACAACACATGGCTGCCAATATCGGTTTCCATGGAAGTTCTATTCGCGTAAAACCGCTCATCGTACCAGCTATGCAAATCGTGATGGGAGGAGGTGTTGATCCAACAGGTAAAGGATTTGTTGCCGAAAAAGTAATCAAAGTACCTACCAAGCGCGTACCCGATGTCATTCGCATGAGCCTTGCGGATTATAAAGCCAATGGAAACGAAGGAGAACTATTCAATGACTATTTCCAACGACAAGGAAAACGCTACTTCTACGATCTGTTAAAACCGCTTGCCAATACGAAAAACCTAACCGAAGCCGACTTCCAAGATTGGGGACAAGATAGCCAATACAAACAAGCCATTGGAGTAGGCGAGTGTGCAGGAGTTAGCTACGATGTGGTGGCTAGTATCATCAAAGATGCCGAAGAGAAAGTAGCATTAGGAGCCGAAGCCTATCAAGCAGAAGCTTATGCGGATAGCATTTATCATAGTTATAGCGCACTCGTTATTGGTGCCAAAGCCCTCTTACTTAGTAAAGATGTTAAGTGCAATACCCAAAAAGGTATCATCAAAGATTTTGATACACATTATGTAGAAACAGGTGAATTTAGTTACGAACCCTCTTTTAATGACTTTGTACTTCGCATCAATAAAAGTGAACCTACCGAAGCATTTGCCAAGCAATATCACAATGATGCGGCTGCTTTTATGGAACAAGTACATATTGCCAGACGAAAACAACTGATTGCTGAAGGTGGTGATAAGGAAGTGATTGATAATTATTATAAAGCATAAGAATAGGTGATTGACGATGGATGAATGGACAATAGAGCGATTTACAGTGAAACATCCTTCACTCAATCATCCAGTCACCCAATCA
>JAHDCM010000315.1 GCA_020629895.1 Bacteroidota bacterium | reverse complement strand
GTGAATGAGTGAGTAGAGACGTTTTGTAAAACGTCTTAATGATGGGATGATTGATTGGCTTTTATTGTATTTGTTGTTTTAAAAACTGCAAGGCTGCTTGCATATCTTGATACAAATACCGATCTGCCTGCATGAAGGATACTTTTTGACGGAAGGCTTGGTGTAATTCGTCAACTTTGGGAGCGCATTTTAAATTGCCTGCTAATTGCTTGCGGAAGTCAAGGGCTTGCATGGCGGTAAGTAATTCGATGGCGAGGATTTGTTGAAGGTTTTCGAAGACCTTATAACACTTGGTAGCGGCATTAGCTCCCATACTTACGTGATCTTCTTGTCCTTTGGAAGAAGTAATGGAGTCGGCAGAGGCGGGCATACAATATTGTTTGTTTTGACTGACGAGTGCAGCGGTGGCATATTGGGGAATCATCAGCCCAGAATTTAAGCCCGCACTGTCGATAAGGGAGGAAGGGAGGTCGTGATAACCGCCAACTAATTTGTAGGTGCGACGCTCGGAGATATTGCCTAGTTCGGCAAGGGCGATGGTGAGATAATCAAGTGGAATGGCGAGGGGCTGTCCATGAAAATTGCCGCCTGATAAAATGAGGTCTTCTTCAGGAAAAATATTAGGATTGTCGGTAACGGCATTGATTTCGCGTTCAAAAATGGAGGTCACATATTGTATCGCATCATCGGTAGCACCGTGTACTTGTGGGATGCAACGGAAAGAATAAGGGTCTTGAACGTGGGTTTTGACTAGTTGATTCCACTCGGTACCTGCTCGGTATTTACGAATGCGGGCAGCTACTTTTAGTTGCCCTTCTTGTTTGCGAATTTGATGTAATCCCTCATAAAAAGGTGCTTCATGTGCATTGAAGGCTTCGAGAGAAACGGTGGCGATTAAATCAGCAAAATCGGCAAGCTTTTCCGCTTGATGGAGTATCCAAGTACCATAAGCACTCATAAATTGGGTGCCATTGATGAGGGCTAATCCTTCTTTGGCTTCGAGAGAAAGGGGGGCTAAGTCTGCTATTTTTAGAGTTTGGGCAGCGGGCATTTTTTGCCCTTGATAGTACACTTCCCCTTCTCCAATAAGTGGCAAGGCCAAATGTGAAAGCGGGGCTAAATCGCCTGATGCGCCTAGCGAGCCTACCTGATATATTACGGGAATGATGTCGAGGTTGAAAAAATCAATCAATCGCTGTACGGTTGCTAATTGTACGCCTGAATGCCCATAGGAAAGCGATTGTACTTTGAGCAATAACATCAACTTCACAATTTCTTTGGGTACTTCCTCGCCTACTCCACAAGCATGGGACAGCAGTAAATTGCGTTGTAGCTGGTTCATCTCGGCATTGGGTATTTTTGTATTGCAGAGATGCCCGAAGCCTGTATTGATACCGTAAACTGTCCAGCCTGGTTGCTTGATTTTTTCGATGAGGTAGTTGCGACAGTTTTTTATTTGTTGTGTAGAATCTGCTGATAAAATTATTTTTTGTTGGTGTGTAATGGTATTACAGGCACTAGAAATAGTTAGTAGATGATTGGATATAGCGTGTGACATGGCTGTAAATGTGCGAGGTGCGAAAATCAGGAGTCAGGAGATAGCATTCAGAGGGCAGATCTTATTACTTGCGGCGAATAAAGTAGTTATTTGCCGCAAAAATAAGGCGTTTAGGTGTTTTTTGACATATAATTTGCCAAATCGCTCACTGCCACTTTTTCTTGCTCGCCCGTTTGCATATTCTTTACACCAAGCATTCCTGTCTCCATTTCTTCAGAGCCAGTGAATACAACAAAGGGTATTTGTTTGCTATTGGCATATTTCATTTGCTTTTTCATTTTGGCATTATCAGGATATATTTCGGCAGGAATGCCCGCTTTGCGAAGTTCTTGTAAACATTTAAAGGCAAAGGCTTCGGTTTCATTACCAAAGTTAATAAACAAAACTTGAGTCGTATTAATATTGATGGTTTCAAATTTCCCTAATTCTTCCATCACATCATAAACTCGATCCAAACCAAAGGAAATACCCACACCTGATACGCCTGGTAATCCGAAAGTGCCAGTTAAATCGTCATAGCGTCCACCACCACTAATACTACCCATTTTAACATCATTGGCAATGACTTCAAAGATGGTACCTGTATAGTAGTTGAGTCCGCGGGCAAGGGTCACATCCAAAGCTACATCCACCTGAATAGCTACTTGGTTGATGTAATTAAATAAGACTTTTAACTCTTCCACTCCCTTCATGCCAACTTCCGAATTGGCCAATAATTGTTCTAATTGGGCTAGTTTTTCACTAATTGTCCCTTCTATGGCAAGAAATTGGGTGACTTGTTCAATTTCCAAATCACCAAGTCCGCGATTATCCAATTCTTTTTGTACGCCTTCGATGCCAATTTTATCCAATTTGTCGATAGCAATGGTAATGTCCATCATTTTTTCTTCACAACCAATCACATCTGCAATTCCTGCTAGTACTTTCCGATTATTCAAGCGAACTGTCACTGAAATTCCCAATTGTGTGTACACTTTATTGAATATCTGTACTAGTTCTGCCTCATTGAGTAGCGAATTACTGCCCACTACATCAGCATCACACTGGTAAAATTCGCGATAGCGTCCTTTTTGTGGACGATCACCTCGCCAAACAGCTTGTATCTGATAGCGTTTGAAGGGGAAGGTGAGTTGGTGTTGATTCATGACCACATAACGAGCAAAGGGGATAGTGAGGTCATAGCGTAAACCACGTTCGGCTAGTGAGTTGGAAAACTTAGCCAAGTTACCTTCCGCTAGGGCTTGAGTATCTGCTTTTTTTACTTTTTGTCCTTGATTAAGTACTCTGAAAAGTAGTTGATCTCCTTCTTCACCATACTTGCCCATGAGGGTCGATAGGTTTTCCATAGCAGGCGTTTCGAGGGGTTGATAACCATACTCTTCATATACTTTTCGAATCGTATCAATGATATAGCGGCGTTTAAGCACCACTTTAGGCCCGAAGTCGCGGGTACCTTTGGGGATAGATGGTTTCATATTTATGAATCTTGATAGTTTTGAATAATCTGTGTGCAAGCGGCTTCAATTAGTCGGTAAACCTCGCCAAATCCGTCTTCGTTCCAATAAGGGTCAGGAACACCTCGATTTTGTCCTGGATAACTTTCATTGAGTAGCAATTTGACCTTCTTTTTTTGTGCCTCATGACTTGTCAAACTGATTATATCTCGATAGTTGGAAGCATCCATGGCGAAGATGTAATCATAGGTATCGAGGTCTTGCGCTTGGAATTGCTGCGCTCGTTGGTGGCTGATGTCAATGCCGTGTTCTTTGGCAATAGCAATGGAGCCGTTATGTGGCTTTTTGCCGATGTGCCAGGAACCTGTACCAGCTGAGTGTACTTGCCAGTCGAGTTTGGCTTGGTCGATTTTGTGTTGTAGGATGCCTTCGGCGAGTGGTGAACGACAGATATTGCCAAGACAGACCATAAGGATTTTTTTCATGGGGCAAATGTATGAATTTTTGATTAGAATGGATATATCTCACCGCTTAGGTGTATATTTGTATTATGCCCCAATACACCCATACCGACCTCCAAAGCACCATCATTGCCCTCTCCACTGCCCCTGGAGTAGGAGCCTTAGCCGTCATACGCCTCTCAGGAAAAGACGCCATACCTATTTGTAATAAATATTTTAAAGGTTCTGACCTAAATAAACAAGCCTCTCATACCATTCATTACGGTCATATTATAGCCCAAAAAAAGGTAATTGACGAAGTGATGGTTGCTCTATTTAAAGCTCCACGCTCCTACACCACCGAAGACAGCGTCGAAATAAGCTGTCATGGTTCGCCCTATATTATACAACGAATTATCGAAGTTTTTGTAACAGAGCCAAACATACGTATGGCAAAGCCTGGTGAGTTTACTATGCGTGCCTTTCTCAATGGGCGTATCGACCTTTCCCAAGCAGAAGCCGTAGCCGATTTAATTGCCTCTGAATCAGAAGCCGCCCATCAAGTAGCCCTCCAACAAATGCGCGGTGGATTTGCTTCCGAAATTAAGGAATTACGAGAGCAATTGATCAACTTCGCTTCTCTAATTGAACTAGAATTAGATTTTAGTGAAGAAGATGTTGAATTTGCTAATCGTCAACAACTTACCGATTTAATTACCAACATTCAACAAATTATACAGCCCCTTTTAAAGTCCTTTTTACTAGGAAATGCTATAAAAAATGGCGTAACAACCGTCATTGCAGGACGGCCTAATGCTGGAAAATCAACCCTGCTCAATGCCTTGTTGAATGAAGAACGAGCCATTGTGTCGAATATACCAGGGACTACCCGCGATACAATTGAAGAGATATTAAATATAAATGGTATTCGATTTCGCCTAGTTGATACAGCAGGTATTCGTGAGGCAAAAGATCAAATTGAAGCTATTGGCGTACAAAAAACCTTAGAAAAAATTAAGACTTCGTCGGTAGTGGTGTATGTATTTGATCTCCAAGAATTAAGCCTAGCAGAGGTCAAACAAGATTTACAAAATTTACAACAACAGTCCGTCCCATGCTTAGTTGTTGGTAATAAAACTGATACACTACATCCGCTCAAACTAGAAGATTGGAAACTACAAGGTATGCAGCACTTTGGAAAACAATTTTTGATGGTTTCGGCTGCCCAAAAACAACATATTTCGTTGATACAAAATCGCCTTTATGAACTTGTATTAGGCGGGCAGGCAAAGGTAGAAAGTACTGTGGTTTCCAATATTCGCCATTATAAAGCCTTGCAAGAGGCTGATACTGCCTTACAAGAGGTGTTACAAGGCGTAGAGATAGGTATTAGTGGTGAGTTATTGGCACTGGATATTCGAACAGCTTTACACCATCTAGGAGAGATTACAGGCGAGGTATCAAATGACGATTTATTGGATAATATATTTTCTAATTTTTGTATTGG
>JAHDCM010000314.1 GCA_020629895.1 Bacteroidota bacterium | reverse complement strand
ACTATGCTGAACAAGTGGGTATGAGGCAACTACAAACGGATAGCCCGACGAATATAAAAAAAGCGCAGTAACTGTAAAACAGTTATTACGCTTTTTTTATATTCGGCACGCCCAGCGTTATTGATGATTGGATGACTGGGTGATTGAATGATTGATTGTTGGGGGCGATTAGTCTATTTTTTGAATCTTCTTAGTTTCTGTTTTTCCGTTATAATTAATTTGCACAAAATAGACCCCTTCTGGAAGCTCTATCATATCTACATGGTGAATGGAAGTACCTGTATTTTGGTTTTGATACACGCGCTGTCCAATAAGATTAAAGACCTGAATATCAGTAGGATCACCAGTGGGAAGTGCAACCTTTAATACGGATTGTACGGGATTTGGATAAGCTTGAAAGCCTTTTTGTGCTAGATTACTACCATCTAATAACAAATCATAATTTAGATTTGGATAATCTCCATAAAAATCTTCATTTGAATTTCCATTGGAAATATTATTGTGTCTAATTCCCTGATTTTCCTCTAGTTGTACATTTTCTTGCTCGTCATTGAAATAAGAATCAATTCCACTAGTTGGCACTTCATCACTGGTATTTCTATAACCATAAGGAACGGTAGCGGTATGATCATCGGTATCGCCAGTACCAAAAACAATGATATTATCACGAATGGTATATTCGCGGTTTTCACCTGAAAGTAGTTTTTGTGCTTGTAGGTTTTGACAGAAACATCCTACAATTGTTAAGAAAATGAAGGCAGTAAAAAAATTTTTCATAACCGCTATTTTTGACTAGATGAATAAAAAGCTCAAGATACTATGTAAAGAAACAAAATATTTACTAATATGCTTTGGACAATAAACAGGACTTATCAACAAAAAACAACTCGCCAAACATACGAACAAAAACATAACCCACTAAAAATCAAACACTTAATATTTACCAATTGCTCAAAAAGATCAAAAAAACACATTCGCTTTTCAGTTATTTTTTTGGTACCTTAGCTGCCACAATCTAAACACAAATGATTAGAAACTTATATCATTATGTACAAAAGCAAGCCCGTTATCTTATTACAAACATTTACTAAAAAGGAACTTCGTTTGTGTTTACAATTTGTGGAAACGCCCTTGTATAATCGCAATGAACAGGTACTACAACTATATAAGTTATTAATAACATTTCACCCTACTTATGATCAAGCAGCTATTGATCGACAAGAACTATTTTCCTTGTTATTTCCCAATACGCCTTATAATGAGCAGCGTCTGCGTTATGTAATGTCTGATTTGACCAAAGTATTGGAAGCGTTTATTACACAACAAGAGTATCAACAAGAGAAGAATTATTTTTTGGCTAGAGCTTATGCCAAAAGAAACTTATCCAAATACTTTGACCAAACCTATAAACAAATACAGACGAAATGGAAAAAGGAAAATATCAAGGGAAGGGATTTCTATTTGCAAAAATATGTGTTGGAGGACTTAAAACTACGGGCAGGTTTACAAAAAAAAGTTGATTTACTTCCTTTTACCCAATCTATTATTTACGAACTCGACTCTTTATATTTAGTACATAAACTACATTATATTTGCGAGGTCATTAATTACACCTACGTTTATGCTGATAAAAAAACACCGAATGATTATCGTTTTTTATTAGCTGCTATTCAAGACGCCTTGCCTGATAGCAAATACATCAACGAGCCTGCCATTCTAATCTATTATCAAATATTGCTCAACCTAACCGAGTTTGAAGAAGAAGCCCACTTTCACCAATTATTAGCCTTACTACGGAAGTACGAAAGCTATTTTGAACCTTCGGAACTAAATACGATGTACACCTTTGCCACCAATTATTGTGTTCGGCAAATGAATCGAGGCAATGACTCGTACTTTCGACATTTGTTTGAACTTTACAAGCATCTACTGGATAAGGAAATCATGTTGTATGCAGATCGTTTGACAGAAAGTGATTATAAAAACATTGCTACCCTAAGTTTAAAATTCAATGAATTAGAATATGCAGCGCATTTTATTGAAACGTACCAAACTTATATTGAAAAGACCAAACGCGAAAATGCTTATACCTTTAATTTAGCACACCTTCGTTTTTACCAACAACAATTTAACGATACCTTAGCCCTAATTAATCAGGTCGAATTTACAGACCCTTATTATCATGCCGACTCGAAGCTACTGATCATGATGTCGTATTATGAGCTAGATGAGTTAGTTCCCTTACACAATACCTTTGATACCTTTGGTGCTTTTTTACGACGTAATAAACTCGCTTCTGCTGTGCATCGCAAAATGTATTTAAATTACCTAAAATACATTAAGCAGTTGACGCGGATTCGCCTCGGAAATGAACGTTATATCAAGTCCTTACAAGAAGAAATTTCGGGCAAGCCAGAAAGCATGTATATGAAATGGATTCGCAACCAATTGGATACACTCATCAAATAGCGTCCTTAATTGACGACATACTTACTGCGATCTTTATTGAAAATTTCCTTGCACTTTTTGGCACAAAAAGGATATACTTTTCCATTGATTTGTACCGTATCAGTAATGGGTACATTTTTCATAGGCATTTGGCAAATAGGGTCTTTGATCATCGCCAAATCGGCTGTCGGCACCTTTATTTCTACGGCTCCCTCTTCTGCCATACTATTGGCTTTATCGCTCCCTCCACAAGCAAATAATAAGCTCATACAAAGAAGTACAAAAAAGTAATTTAGGTATTTCATGATGTGTTTTATTTTGGTAATTATTTATAGTACTTTAGTGCGACACAAACCAAGCTATTATTCGACCCAGAAGAGCCTACTATGCTTCAAAAGCAATTTACCGCGCCCTCCGTCTACCTAATTCTCGCTTGCATTCTCCTCGTCAATTTACTAAGTGCAGGCTTCGTCAGTCTATCTGGTGACGAGGCGTATTACTGGATGTATGGACAAAACCTAGATTGGGGATATTTTGACCATCCTCCAATGCTTGCCTTATGGATCAAGATGGGCTATACCTTACTTCCTAACACATTAGGAGTTCGATTGTTCCCTGTTTTGTTTAGCACACTCAGTATAGGTATTTTGTATCACCTCACAAAGGTAATCTACAAAGAACTCTCCCCCAAACAAGAAGCCATACATTTACCCTTTTTTAGTCTATTTGCTTGTTGCCTACTCTACCAAGTGTACTGCTTTATTGCCACTCCCGACAATCCATTACTCTTTTTTGGCAGTTTATTTTTATTCCTTTATTACCACCACCTCAAACAAGCCACTTGGAAAACCGCCATCGCACTAGGCATCGTAGCAGCAGGACTGTTATACAGTAAATATCATGGCATACTCGTGCTATTTTTTGTCGCCTTATCCAACCCGCGCCTATTTCTTCAGCCCCTCACCTACCTCGCAGCCCTCATCGCCCTTTTATTATTTTTTCCACACCTATACTGGCAATCCAGTCACGATTATCCTTCCCTAGTATATCACCTATCCGAACGTCACAATAGCAGCTATCAGCTATCCTTTACCCTCAACTACCTCCTACACCAAGTACTCCTATTTTTACCCTTCCTCCTCTTTTTTCTATTTAGTCGGCGATACCGTTCTGATGTCCATACAAAGCCCCCCTCCCCTACTATGACCCTTTTTTTTAGAGCCTGTCATTTCATGATCCTCGGAATATGGGTCTTTTTCTTACTCATGAGTTTCAAGGGCAAAACCCAATCCCACTGGACACTCGTACTTTGTTTACCCCTACTCCTACTAGCAGTTCGTTGGCTCATAAACGCCCCCTCCCTACTGCGTCCCCTCTACTATACGGCTGCTTTTTTTGTAGGCATCTCCCTACTCATGCGCGTATTCCTGCTAGTCAATGTCATTCCTAATCGCGTGTTATACAACCACTTTTTTCGAGGCGAAGAGTGGGCCAAAAGCATTCAACAAACAGCACAAGGCAGCCCCGTTATATTCGTCAACTCCTACGATAAAGCCGCAAGATATAGCTTCTATACCCAAGAAGCATCACACTCACTCAATAACATCTATTGGCGAAAAAACCAATACGACTTTTGGGATTACGACCAACTACTACAAGAAAAAAAGGTCTTTGTAGTATCTACCTACCCCATCAAAAACTTCACTCCTATTGCGATGAATGATCCACAAGCACATCACGGAAAACACTATTCTAATCTACATATTTACCCCAACGTTTGTATCGATTTTGATTATACTCTCCACCCACATCATCCACCTAAACGATTCAATCCGATTACTATTTCTCACCAATATGCTCCCGCTATCACCCTCGATAACTCCACCTACCTAGAAGTTTATTTTTATGAAAAAGGAAAAATTGTTGGCTCAACTACTGATGTCACCATCGCAGAATGGGAGCAATCCCAAAGCCCTACTTTTCAGCTAGAAAGTGGAAAAGATATTCATTTAGAAATTACTTTTCCCATTCCCAAATCCATCAATGTCAATCATTATCCGCAAGCCCAAGTCAGCATCCGCAGTTCCGATTTAGGCCCAATCCGACATTTATGCAAATAATCGTAACTTCAAAGAAACTATTTCCTATTTTATATTGTACAGGGAATGGGTTCTAACACTAAATAAGGCCCACATACACACTCTATTTTTTTTGGGCGCACCCTTTTTTCGCCTCGCCCATCTATGCGTAAACGCATCGACAGGCACGAGGCAAAAAAAGGTCGGGCTATCCGTTTGTAGTTGGTTCATAGCAGCTAGTTCAGCATAATCCTAGCGGTGTCTTCCTTCGTCAGCCCCGCTAGTCCTTGCTTCACAAAAGCAGCTATTTCACCAAGCTACCACTACTATCCCTTGCGCAAAAGACAATGGAACGATTAAACGTCCAAACGTCAACCGTTCAACCGTTCAACCGTTCAACCGTCAATAACTAAATATATGTCAAAGTCAAAATTACGCGGAAAAGACCT
>JAHDCM010000313.1:3535-4985 GCA_020629895.1 Bacteroidota bacterium | reverse complement strand
CCCACTACTAAAAAGAAAAAGGGAATCTTTAAGAGGCTCTCTTGATTTTAGAATTGGAGCTGAAAAAGTCAGTTTTTTTGACCTAATCAAGGCTTTTCAACGAAATATATGGCTAAATATCACACGCAAAATGCGGAAGTTATTCTTTATCCGTTACTAATTGCAATTGACACAGTAATTAGTTAAATTTGAATGACACTTATTATCCTTTGAAAAATGCCTGTATCGAAATTAGCTGTTTTTCAGATAGGCATTTTTTAAAGAGTAGTAAGTCTATTGAATCTAAAAAAATTATTTAGAAAGTATATGGGAATATTAGTTCAAAATATACCAGAAGTATTAGTTTACGAAATAGTAGATGGACAGCCTATCTATTACCAGGGGTATATGGACTATTTAAATGGAAACAAACAATTGGAAGAAATAATGGGAAGTAGTTACTTACAATCATTAATTATATCAAAACTCATTTATTTTTTAGTCACTAATCTTGATCCACAATTTCTACTGTTAACAAATGAAGTTGGTCTACAACTTAAAGAAAAAAAGCAGCGTGCAGCAGACATTGCTATTGTAGATACTAAAAAACTAAAAGATATAACTCCAACTAATAAGTATCTTAAAATCCCTCCTAAAGTTGTTATTGAAATAGATACTAAAGCCGATTTAGAAACAGTACAGGAGCCTCTCAGTTATTTTCACAAAAAAACAGATGATTTACTTGAATTTGGTGTAGAAACAGTTATATGGATTTTTACTGATTCCAAAAAGATAATGACGGCTCAAAAAGATAAAGTTTGGCAGACTCATAATTGGGATATAACCATCCAAATATTGCCTGATTTAGAAGTATGTATAGCAGATTTAATTGCCTGATTTATTTCTTCTTAGTAATGGTCAAAAAATTGCCAGTGTGCTAACAACTCCGATACTTCTTCACCAAATCCCACAACACCACCCCAACACTCACCGAAATATTCAACGAATGCTTGGTTCCCCATTGTGGAATCTCAATACAAGCATCTACTAGGTTCATGACCTCTTGTGAGACTCCCATCACTTCATGCCCAAATACCAACGCATATTTTTGATCGGTCTGTATTTCAAAATCTTGTAACTCGATACTCCCCTCCGCCTGTTCGATAGCTACGATCTGATAGCCCTCTTTTTTAAGACTCTGAATGACTGTTAATACGCCTTCGATATGTTCCCAGGTTACAGTGTCGGATGCTCCCAAAGCTGTTTTGCGAATTTCTTTGTGTGGTGGGCGCGCAGAGATACCACAGAGATAAATTTTCTCAATCAAGAAAGCATCGGAAGTTCGAAATACGGAGCCGACATTGTAGGCACTACGTACACTATCAAGGACTAAGGTAAATGGTGTTTTAAATGCCTCCTTAAATTCGGGTAGTGTTTTTCGATTTAATTCGTGATTCGGTATTTTGCGCAT
>JAHDCM010000313.1:0-3435 GCA_020629895.1 Bacteroidota bacterium | reverse complement strand
ATCAATTCAAAGAAAAATCGTACATTTGCACCTGCATTTTCCCTATTTAAATTTCAATCTCACAAAGTACGACTAACTTGGCAAAAACAACGAACAAAAAGAAAAAATCAACACCTTTAATGACCCAATATAATACCATTAAAGGTAAATACCCTGATGCTATTTTATTATTTCGAGTAGGCGATTTTTATGAAACATTTGGCAAAGATGCCATTGAAACAGCAGGCGCATTGGGCATCACACTCACCAAACGCCACAATGGTGCCGCTTCTGAAATAGAACTCGCTGGTTTCCCACATCACGCACTCGAAGCCTACCTTCCCAAGCTTGTCCGAGCAGGCTATCGCGTCGCTATATGCGATCAACTGGAAGACCCTAAAAAAACGAAAAAATTGGTAAAGCGAGGGGTCACTGAGTTGGTAACACCAGGTATCGCCCTGAATGAAAAAATGTTGGATCACAAAGCCAATAACTATTTAGCTGCCTTGTATTTTGATAAAAAAGAAATAGGAGCCGCCTTTTTGGATGCCTCTACGGGTGAGTTTTTTGTGGCACAAGGTGAAGCAGATTATATTGATAAGTTGTTACAAAGCCTGATGCCCTCTGAAATCATTTATTCAAAGGCCCACAAAAAACGCATTGAAGAATATCTAGGAGATCGCTTTTACCTCTACCCGCTTGAAGAATGGATTTTCGCTCCTGATTTTACCAACGATAAATTACTACTCCACTTCAAAACCCAATCCCTCAAAGGGTATGGAGTAGAAGAGTTGAAAAGTGCTTGTATTGCAGCAGGAAGCATCATTCACTACCTCCAAGAAACCCAACACCAAAAACTGCAACATATCTCTTCTATTTCCCGCATCAAAGAAGATCGTTATGTTTGGTTAGATCGCTTTACGATTCGCAATTTGGAGTTACTGTATAGCATGCACGAAAAAGGAACCGCGCTACTAGATGTACTCGACAAAACTACCTCCCCAATGGGTGGACGTTTACTCAAAAAGTGGATCGTACTCCCCCTCCGTAGCCAACCTGAAATAGAACAGCGATTGAGCATGGTTGATTACCTGCTTCAACAACAAGATTTACGAGAAGAGTTGATTCAGTTGATTAAGCAAATGGGCGACTTAGAGCGACTGATTGCTCGTGTACCAATGGCGCGTATCAACCCACGCCAAGTCGTACAGATCAAAAAGGCCTTACAGGCAATTGTAGACATCAAAAAGAAATGTTTGAAGGCAGATGATCCGAATTTGCAAAAGCTAGGCGATCAACTTAACTTATGTCAGGTGATTCGCGATAAAATTGAAGTGGAATTGATGGAAGACCCTTCGGCAATGGTGAGCAAAGGAAATGTGATTGCCGCTGGTGTTTCGGAAGAATTAGATGAGCTACGTCATTTGCAACAAAGCGGCAAGGATTTCCTAGATGAGATGCAGCAACGGGAAAGTGAAAAAACAGGTATTACCTCTCTCAAAATTGGCTTTAACAACGTGTTTGGTTACTATCTCGAAGTACGCAACCGCTTCAAAGACCAAGTGCCTGATACGTGGCTACGCAAGCAAACACTAGTCAATTCAGAACGCTATATTACGGCTGAACTCAAAAAATACGAAGAGAAAATTTTTGGTGCCGAAGAAAAGATTCTTGCCCTTGAAACCAAGCTATTCGAAGAACTAGTCATAAGCCTTCAAGAGTATATTCGCCCCATTCAACTCAATGCCTCTCTTATTGCCCGCCTAGATTGCCTACTTTGCTTTGCCCAAGTTGCCGAACAATACCACTATTGCCGTCCACATATCAATGAAAGTTTACGCTTAGAAATTAAAGCAGGGCGACACCCTGTTATTGAGAAACAACTTCCCGCAGGAGAAGAGTATGTACCGAATGATATTATTTTAGATAGTGAAGAGGAACAAATTTTTATTATCACTGGCCCCAATATGTCGGGTAAGTCTGCCCTACTCCGCCAAACCGCCCTCATTGTACTGATGGCCCAAATGGGTAGTTTTGTCCCCGCTGCATCTGCCCAAATTGGATTAGTGGACAAGGTCTTTACCCGTGTAGGTGCCTCCGATAACATTTCATCTGGCGAGTCTACTTTTATGGTCGAAATGAATGAAACGGCCAGCATCATGAATAACATTTCTCCTCGTAGCCTTATCTTACTCGACGAAATTGGACGAGGTACCAGTACTTACGATGGCATTTCGATTGCTTGGGCATTAGCTGAACATTTACATGATCATAAAAAGGCACATCCCAAAACCTTATTTGCCACCCACTATCACGAACTCACCGAACTTTCTAATAATTTTGAGCGTATCCGCAATTATTCGATTGCCACTAAAGAAGTGGATAATAAAGTAGTCTTTTTACGTCGCCTCATTCCACAGGCTACCAAAAAGAGTTTCGGAATTCATGTAGCAGAAATGGCAGGAATGCCCAAGAGCATTGTAAAACGTGCGAATGAAATTTTAGCCGAATTGGAACAGAAAAGTATTTCTAATGATTTGCGAGAAAATCTGCGCCAACTACCTAAAGCTCCAACCACTTATCAAATGAGTATTTTTGAAGTAGATGGGAAAATGTCGCAGGCGCGCCGCATTTTAGAAAGCTTAGATGTCAATACCTTGACACCTGTGGAGGCTTTATTAAAGTTGCAGGAATTGCAGGAGTTGTTTAAGAAGGGGTAAACGTCCAATCTTCCAATGAGATACCATCAATTCTTTGAAAATGCTTTGTATTATTTGTGACTACAACTAGATTGTTAACTTTTCCAGTTACACCAATTAATATATCAAAGTCATCAATAGGCGTACCTAGCCTTCTAAGTCTCGCTTTTTCTTTAGCATATTCATCAAGTACATTATAAATTGGTAAAAGTTGTACTTTTCGCGAAAACTCATTAACAATACTATGATGTCTTTGAGGATTCTGACTATACTCAGCTCCATATTTCAATTCTGCCAATGTAATCTCTGAAATAAAGCAATTTATCAAACCTACCTTGTCGATTTTTTTATCTATTTGATACTTCCCTTTGAATAGAAAAACACATACATTAGTATCTAACAAATATTTATTCAAAATCTTCTATTTTTCGATTAAATACTCGCGCATCTCGAATATCATTAATTAATTCTTCGGCTGTTTCACTACCTTCAAAAACACCATAAAACATAGACGCGGAAACTTGCTCTTCCTTTTCAACTTCTTCTTTTCGTTGCATAGAAAGGCTAAGTCTTGATATAATTTCTAGTTTACTAGCATCATTTAGATTACTTAATAACTCTAAATAAGATTCTATTAGGTTCTTATCAATTTCTATCATTTATCTGATCTCTTTTTAGGTGAGTATATTTTCCTAAATTTACATAAATTTAACAAGATTATCAACCTTATTTCTTATTGGTAAAAAAGTGACTCATT
>JAHDCM010000312.1 GCA_020629895.1 Bacteroidota bacterium | reverse complement strand
AGTCGCTAAATCGTCCTATCGCCCATCATTTTTTCCTCTTTACTTTATTTAGAGGTTGTCTTGATTTTACAAAAACGACTATGATTAATTTTATTGACCTCAGTATCATCACCTTTTTCATGACTAGCATCATAGGGATATGGGTATTTATCGAATTAGGGATGCCACGTATCCGCAAAAAATGGCAACAACGAAAGGATGAAAAACAGGCGGAAGAAATTGTACGTAGAGAATTGGAAGCAATGGGACAAAGGGTGGAGAAACGCACAACGATAGAGACGAAAGAAGATAGATGGTGAGCAATAAATCGTTCAATCAGCTACTATCAAATCATTTTCTCTCCATTCAAATTTGTTGTCAACACCTCACTCATATAATCGAAGTAAGGACGGAGCAACAAAAAACTTTGATGCACTTCCTTGATAAAGTCCTTTTGCAGCACCTCTTTATCCGAAAAAGAACGCATAAAATAAAATTGCTTTTTGCGAATTAGATCAATTGCTGTATGCGTCTTATCAAAGCCTCTAGGAGCTGTCTTTAGCTCCTCTCCTATCATTGCTCCAAAATTAGCTTTAAAATCTGCTTCCGACATTATCTCTCGAATCTCGGTATCATCCATTTCAAACTCTTTACGTATCCGCAACAAGTCATCTGAATTGGGTCGCCAAAACCCACCGCCAGCATACGAGTTGCCACCTGGCTCAATCCGCAACCAATAGCCCCCTCTACGATGAGCCGTCGCCCGTACAAACCCTCCTGAAAACCTCCCTGAATAAGGTGTCTTATCTTTTGAAAAACGAACATCCCGATGAATGCGGTAAATACGATAACGTTCAATTAAATCGGTTTCCTCTAAACGATCATTAACCGCTTGAAAAAAAGCTTTAGCTTCTATTTGGTGCTGCTTGAAAATGTCCTTACGTTCATTGAACCAATTGCGGTTATTATTAGCTTTTAGATCTCGTAAAAATTGGAACAGGTCTTTGGAGATAGTCATGTTTTATAGAGAATTACGTTTTTATAATATGAACGGTAATTTAAGCATTTTTTATGTACCTTTACCGACCGTTTATATACCAATGAGTTAATTTACTTTATCTCTTTTAAAACCTTTCTAAAACATGAGCAAGCAATCAGGCTATTTTCGGTATCCTACCATACACAAAGAACAAATAGTATTTGTGAGTGAAGATGATTTGTGGAGTGTGTCTATACATGGTGGAAATGCTGTTAGGCTAACCTCTAACCTAAACGCTGTTACTTACCCGCTTTTATCACCCGATGGTCAATGGATTGCCTATATTGGACGTGAAGATGGGAATCCAGAAATATATGTGATGCCTGCTCAAGGGGGGGTAAGTAAACGGCTTACTTATACCGATAGCATTATTTTATCTTTATGTTCTTGGTCACCCGATGGAAAAGAAATCATCTTTAGTAGTTCTTATAAACAACCCTTTTGGAAATCATGTAAACTCTTCAAGGTTTCGGTAGAGGGCGGTTTACCTCAAGAAATGAACTTAGGAATTGGACATAGTTATTCTTTTGGCCCTGGGAAACAACGAGTATTGGGGCGAAATACGCGCGACATTGCTCGTTGGAAGCGTTATCGTGGAGGTACAGCAGGGAAAATATGGATTGATGCAGGTGGTCGCGGACACTTCAAACGCTTAGATGAGCCAGCCAGTAATTTTGCTTCTCCTATGTGGATTGGTAAACGTATTTATTTTATCTCCGATCATGAAGGAATTGGTAATATTTATTCGGTCAATCCCAAAGGGGAGGATATTCAAAAACATACACAACATACCGAATACTATGTAAGAAACGCTAATAGTGATGGAGAACATATTGTATATCAGGCGGGTGGAGATTTATACACTTTTCATATTGCCAGTGGTGAACAAAAGCAATTAGACTTTAATTATCCGAGTCCTAGAACACAACGGCAACGAAAGTATGTAGATGCTTCTAAATATCTACAAGGTTATGCCATCCATCCGAAAGGACATTCATTATTGGTAAATACTAGAGGAAAAGTCTTTGAAATGGGTAACTGGGAAGGCCCTGTTTATCCAGTTAATAACCAAGATGGTGTTCGTAAGCGGCTTCCTACTTATTTTCATAGCGGCGAGAAAATTGCTATTGTATCAGATGAGGGAGGGCAGGAAAGTATTGAGATTTTTAATAAGAAAAACGGAAAAGTAACTGATCTTACCGACCTTAATCTTGGTAGAGTCATTAATATGGCTATTGCTCCCAATGATAAGTATATCGCAGTCTCCAATCATCGACTTGAGTTGTTTATAATAAATGTAAAAAAGAAAACGGCACAACTGATTGATAAAGGAAATAGTGAACGAATCGAGGATTTTGAATGGGCACCTGATAGTCGCTGGTTGGCATATAGTTGTAATACTGCCCCACAAGCTTCGGTATTAAAAATATACAGTACAGAAACTGGTAAATCACAAGCAATTACCACAGGCGACTTCATAGATCGTAGTCCGACCTTCGACCCAAAAGGCAAATACCTCTATTTCATTTCTCATCGTATTTTCAATCCTGTTTACGACCAACATTATTTTGATGTGAACTTTCCCAAAGGTATGCGCCCTTATTTGATTGCACTTCAAAAAGATGCGCCAAATCCTTTTATACCTACCCCAAAAACGCCTGGCGAAGAGGAAGATTTTCCACCTAAAAAATCGACTAAGAGTAAAAAGGTTCCACCAATTGAAATAGACTTCGATGGAATTCAGCAACGCATCGCTCAATTCCCAGTAGCAGAAGGAGACTACCATCAAATAAAAGCCATTAATGATCGGGTATTTTATACTTACTATCCAGTAAAAGGCTCACTTGACAATGACTTTTATAGTGGCGACGCTCCTGCTGACGGTTATCTACTATACTACGATTTCGAAAAACATGAACAAGAAGATTTTATAGCCGGGATTAGTCATTTTGATATTTCTCCTAAATCCGAAACGCTTATTTATCAATCAGGACGCGAGCTACGGGTACTTTCTGCAAAGGGAAAGCCACCCAAAAGTGACCAAGATACCATTAGTCGTGAAGGAGGCTGGATTGACGTAGACCGCGTTAAAGTGTCGGTTGTTCCTCCTAAAGAATGGAAGCAAATATTTAACGAAATTTGGCGACTTCAAAAACAACAGTTTTGGGTAGAGAATATGTCGGGTGTCGATTGGGACAAAGTACATAAACGTTACTTTAAGCTCATTGAAAAAGTTTCTTCTCGTGCCGAATTATCGGATATTGCTTGGGAAATGCAAGGTGAATTAGGCACCTCTCATGCCTATGAAATTGGAGGAGATTATCGACGCGGCCCACAATACTATCAAGGCTTATTGGGTGCCGACTTTATTTATGATGCAAAAGTAAAAGCCTACCAAATTACCCATATTGTACAAGGAGATCAGTGGATAGACCCTTACTCTTCTCCTTTGGCCCGTTTAGGTGTACAAGTACACGAAGGCGATTGGATAGTAGCAGTGAATGGAGAAAAAATGACCAAAGAACACTCTCCTTATAAAGCACTTGTAAACCAAGTAGGAACCGATGTAGTACTGACCATCAAACAAAAAGAAACGGGTAAGCAAATAAAAGTAACTGTCCGCACTTTAGGATGGGAACAGAAACTACGCTATCGCGAATGGGTTGAGAAAAACCGCCAGTATGTCCACGAACAAACCAATGGTGAAGTAGGTTACGTACACTTACCCAATATGGGACCTGAAGGTTATGCCGAATTTCACCGTTATTATGCCACCGAATCTGATCGAAAAGCCTTAATTGTAGATGTTCGTTATAATGGCGGTGGGCATGTTTCGCAACTCATTTTGGAAAAATTAGCCCGAAAACGAATTGGTTACGACCTTGCCCGTTGGGGGGAACAAATCTATCCTTATCCGTCTCACTCCATAATTGGCCCAATCGTTGCTCTAACAAATGAGTATGCAGGTTCCGATGGCGATATTTTTAGCCATTGTTTCAAACTAATGGGATTGGGGAAACTCATTGGTCGTCGTACTTGGGGAGGCGTAATTGGAATTTGGCCACGTCATCATCTGATTGATGGAGGTGTAACCACACAACCAGAATTTTCTTTTTGGTTTCCAGATGTAGGTTTCGGTGTTGAAAACTATGGAACAGAACCACACATAGATATTGACATTTCCCCACAAGACTGGAAGGCGGTGAAAGATCCTCAAATGGATCGGGCAATCGCAGAAATCAAAAATGACTTAAAACAAAATCCACCTACACTACCCGATTTTGGTCCACTACCCGACTTGAGTTTACCTTCGTAGAAACATCCACAAACGGCATACATTCATACACTAAGTGTCAACCGTTTTTTATGCCCAGTTTAGAAAAAAATTATCACGTCGTATTTGTCGATGACAGCCAAGCCAATAATTTCCTAACTCAAACAATTATTGAAATGGATAATTTATCCATCCATGCCAGTATTTTTGATGATCCGAATGAGGCATTGGCTTTTATTGCCGAACAGTTTGACGCGGAAACTCCTCAACCAAGTCCCATTGATTTTATTTTTATTGACCTCAATATGCCACAATTGCATGGCTTCCAGTTTATGGAACAATACGAAGCAGCTTACCAAAATCATCCAAGCAAAGTGCGTATTGGCATTATGACTTCTAATATTGTTGAAGAGAATCAAGAGAAAGCCGCTACCTTTCCAAGCTTCTTTGGGATGTACGTGAAGCCTTTTTCGCCCGAAATTTGGCAGGAAGTATTGGACGATGGAACGATGGACGATTAACGCCAGACGTGAATCGTGAATCATTCGATTGAGCGACCACAAAAGGGATCGCCCCTACGCGTTATACCTTTGTAAAAGCATTGCATTTAATAATACATTATATATAATATAAAGAAAGGACAAACAGCCTAGCCGCTGTTATTGGTCGGGTAAACCACCAGCGATGACGCTGGCG
>JAHDCM010000311.1 GCA_020629895.1 Bacteroidota bacterium | reverse complement strand
GGACACGCCCAAAAAATTACCAACTTACACTTGTCGTTAAGCCAAAGGCAAAATTTTCGCGTTGATTGGGAAGCTGATAGGCTCCATGTCGATAATAAACGCCTAGTCCAACGCCAAAATATAAGAGATTGAAATAATTTAGGCGGAATAGGTCGTTGACCATTAGACCTGACTCATGAAAGCCTTTTTCCATACTTTGTAGCACGATGTCGTGATGCACTTGTTGATTCGTGTTTGCAAGCTTTCCCCAACCCATATTGTGTACTAAGATAAAGCGAGGCTTAAATTTTTTGCGCTTCAATAAAAAACCCATATCATAACGTAAAAATGCATTTACAAACTGATCATTGGTAAATTCGTAGAGGCGCATGGTATTGAAGCCGTAGTTACTTAAACCCCATGTTCTGGGAATAAAGGTGCCAGGTGCATTGAATAATTTGGAATAGGGCAAAGCTTGATCGTATTGCATCCAGCCCGCTTCGAGGCGTATTTCGGTAGTACCGAGATAAATTGATTCGAGGGTATAATCAAGGGAAGCATTGATTTTTTGGTAGCTATGTTCTCCTCCTAAATGGGGCAAACCTTGTGTGTAACTTACTTGTAAAATCGGGTATCGTGTTCCAGTAGAAATGCGACGACCAAACGTGCGTATAAATTGTTCTTTGTAAGCAAAACGTAACTGCAAAGCTGCTTCTGTAAATTGAAAAGGGCCACTTATACGACTCGTATCACCTACCATAGCTTGAAACCGATAATCATATTTTGGAAATAGCTCCTGCTGATTGAGCAAGCCTTTTAACTGTATATATTTTAATACCCGCGTGCTTAGGGATAATTCCCATTCTTTGCGCTGGTCGGCACGCTCCATTCGAAAATAATTGATCACATCAAACGGTGGCTCCATAAGCACTGGAAGCCCTGGCTCTTGAATATCATTGGCATAACGCGCTTCCAAAATGGTCTCTTTATCCTTGAAAGGAAAAATGCGTACATGACCTCCATATTTAAAGGCCTTATCTCGAAAACCATAAGCTCCATACCCCCCTATTGAAAAGTACGGACTAAGCTTATCATTTGTACTTACATGTAGCCCCATACGAAACCCCTCGTATAAACTGGAGCGAAATAACTGTAATAAATCGACATCTACCATTCCAATGGGCCAAGTTCCTGTACCCAACACATCTGCTATTTTTATAAGGCGATCCATTTTGTATTTCTCTCCTAAACTATCTACTGCTTCGTAGGTACGTTCTTCTTTTTTGGTAAGTGCTTGTAATCGTTTTTCCCTCCAAAAACTACTGTCTTGGCGCGCGGCTTCTTTCTCTAATACCACATTATCCAACCCAAATTCTTTACGATCAATTTCGGGTAGTAATTCAATAGTGTGTATATAACTCCTCCCATCCATTTGAATATCGAAGGCAGTACGTAGGTAATCTCGAATAGTGAGTTCATAGCTTAGTTCGACAGGAAACCACTGTTGCTGGTCGATAAAGGCGTATTGTTGTTGGATTTTTATTTCGAGCAAGCCTTGTTCTCGTTTGGCAGGCTCGGCAATGACATTTTGTACTGCATAGCCATTGGTATTGATGTATAATACGCCTTGTAAACCTTCAAAATTGCTGCGCTTTCGCGGTTGGAAAGCAACTAGGTACACGGTATCTTTTTGACTGTATAAGGTATCTTCTAACTGAAAAGCATAGCGGCGAATACTGCCTTGACTAATAGGATTTAGAAAGGATTTGTCGAGGATGCGGATATAATCTTGGTAAAAGGAAAAGGGTTGTAGTTCGGTAGCAATCGGCCCAAAAGGAGGTTCTTTAATACCCGATACGCGGGTGCCTAAAATGGTTTCTTTACTTTGTTTGGGTTGCTTAAAAATACGTTCTGTATAAGATTCCATGATTGCCAAATGTTGTTCTTTTTGCAAGCGACTAAGGCGTTCATGTGTCATTAGGTTTCGCTTGGAAGGAGAAGCGGTTGCATTTGGAAAAAAATCGGCTAGTAGTTTGTTATAACTCTTATACCTAAATGAACGCATTTTTTCAGGATCATTTTGATTTTTATTAGCAATGACCTGCCGAATAATGCGGTGGGCAGGATTTTCGCCTGCAATAACGGTAAATGTTTCTAAGTCGAGGTTTTGTTTTTGGAGGAAGATGGTTATTGGAAAAGTCGTTGAATCGGTTACTTCCCAGTTTTGGGCTTCGTAACCAATATAACTAAATTGTAGTGTTTGAATATCGGAAGGGTTTGGAAAAGAAAAATAACCATTTATATCCGTAGTCGTCCCCTGTTTGGGGTCTTCATTGAGGACAATAGAAACAAATGCTAAAGGGGCTTGGGTATCGTTATCTAGTATGCGACCAGTGTGTGTTTGAGCATATAGATTCGTGCTTATTAAGAAGAAGAATATAAGACAAATTATCTGATTGAAATGATTATCCTTATTTGATCGTATTCGTATCATACTTGGAAGATAGTATTTTCATCTGTTTTTCACGCCGCCTTTCAACCCATTTACGCAAAAACTGCCCCTATTCCCTCCTTATACATTCTTTCTAGTAGATAGATGGCTTTTATTTGTAATTGTTGACAGCTACTAAAAAAACAATTAATTTTATTTCAAATGAACAAAGCAGCCATTTACATCAGTCTTTTCTTTGGTTTATTCTTTTTGTTGTCATTAGGGCGCACCTATAACGATTATTTAGAAGATAGTAAAGGCGTAGCAGAAAAGCGCAGTATCAAGTATGTCAAATTACAAAAAGCACAAGCAGTTGCTTGGCCAATGGAAGATGATGTTTTTGTTGTACATGACTCTACTGCCCAAAAAACACGTACTTATTTAGTAGACACTCCTCCCTCCAGCACACAAGTTAGCCGCATTTGTGTAAATACCACCGACTTAGGCGCAGAACGCCCTGCTCAACTAATGGCTGATGCTGTACGCAAACAACTTGTCTTTCAAGATACCTTATATCTGATGCAAGAAGGACGAGAAGCGTTGTTAGGACAGGTAAATAATTTTCGAGGCAGGCGTATGCTCATTACCAACCCAGGCCCTTTCTGGTTACAACTACTTGATGGCCCGCTTATTATTTTTCTACTTGCCTTATTGAGTTTGATTTTTACCAGAACCCTAGTCAAAATTGCCAACCGTTTACTAAAACAAGAAACGAAGCATCTGTTTAATTTATTGGGACTATTGGCTTTACTTAGTTTCCTTCAATTGGGTTTTATTTCTCCCTGGAATATAGAAAAAGGAACGGCTAATTTTATGTGGTTATTTACTAGTATTTTCCCCTTATACTTTATCTATCACTGGATTAATAAACGTTACCTAGCAATGAAAAGTACTGCCGATAGAGAACTAGGGCGTTTTATGATTATTTTTTGGGGTGTTATGATTTTTCCCATCTTAGGAATAGGCATTGGCAGCCTATTGACCCACGAAACACTACGAGAAGCAATCGCACCGACAGGCTTTTTTCATGAGGGTTTATCCATGTTCTATTTAGCCTTTACACTTGCTGCTGCCAACCTCGTTTACAATCTCCTTCACAATGCCCTACGCTGGCGAAGCAATGAAAAAGAATTGCAACAATCACAAGCACAAGTCCTTGCTTCGGAAGCAGAATTGAATGCCTTACAAGCTAGTGTGAACCCGCACTTTTTATACAATTCCCTCAACTCAATTGCTAGTTTAGCACAAGTAGACCCCGAAAGCACCGAAAAAATGGCACTCGCCCTTTCTTCCTTTTATCAATATACCACCAATCGAAAAGAGGAACATTTAGCAACAGTGGAACAAGAATTGGAGATGCTAAACAATTACTTAGCCATTGAAAAGATTCGTTTTGGAGATCGCCTTATCTATGAAGTAGACTGTGCAGAAGCGGCTAAAAAAGCAATATTACCTCGTTTTATTCTTCAGCCTTTAGTAGAAAATGCGATTAAATATGGCTATGATGCTGAAAAAGATAAAATTAATATTCGCATTGTGATTCAACAAGCAGGATTACAAACAAAAATTCAGATTTTTGATAATGGTGTCCCTTTTAAGGAAAACATGAGCATCGGTTATGGATTGCGAAGTGTGTCAAAAAAATTAAAATTGCTCTTTCCTAATCGGTCATCACTCAGCTACTATAACAGGCCTCAAAAACATGCCTTAATTACCATTGAACAAGTAACGAAAGCCTAAAGCGATGATAAAAGTATTGATTATTGATGATGAGTACCCTGCTCGTTTACGCATGAAAAAACTACTAGAAATACATTCCCATCAACTAGAAATGGTGGGCGAGGCAGACGGTGGACGGCAAGCGATTCAAAAAATAGAAACCCTTCGCCCACAAGCCATTTTTTTGGATATACAAATGCCCGACATGAGTGGTTTTGAAGTACTAGAGCAATTGACTTACCAGCCAATGGTTATTTTTACTACTGCCTATTCCGAATATGCCATTCAAGCATTCGAGACCTTTTCAGTCGATTATTTGGTGAAACCAATTGCAGTAACTCGCTTGAAGACGGCTATTGATAAGTTATTAAAATTTAGTGCTGCCCAACAAACAGCACCCGACTTTGACCAATTAAAAACCTTACTAGACAACATCCAACAAAAGCCTATTCCACAAGCATTTGCGCTACCCATCAAAAAGCGAGATCGAATTATTTTTATCGACTTTGAAGATATTGCTTATTTCAAGGCAGAAGATAAGTATGCGGTTGCGATGATGAAAGATGGGAAGCAGCATTTGTTGAGTAAATCACTTGGACAACTAGCAGGAGAACTACCGATTAATTTTGCGCGTGTACACCGTTCTTTTATCGTCAATCGCACATTTATTATAGAACTAGAAAAGTATTTTAAGGGGAGCTATTTACTAAAATTACGTGACCAAGCAAATACCGAAATTAAAACAGGAGAGTCGTATAGTGGGCAACTAAAGGAATGGATGGGAATATAAAAAAAGCTACAT
>JAHDCM010000310.1 GCA_020629895.1 Bacteroidota bacterium | reverse complement strand
ACAAATAACAGCAGCTAGGCTGATCGCCTTCCATTTCACATATCACACCCCGTCTAACGATGGGACGATTACGTTTCATCGTAAATCGTTCCATCATTAGACGTAAACCACCTAATTATCCTGCGCTCCCTGTTCAATCCAAATCTTCAACAACTCCAAGTCACAAGGCTCCATCTGTATAGGGCCATCCGAAGAATACTGTGGCGGCATGCTTTTTTCCTCCAACACCCGCTTAGGAAACAAATCCAACTTTGCCTTTACACCTGTATAATCCTCAAAGGCACCAGGAGCCGTTCCACCTTGTGCCGCATGACAAGCCTGTGTGCCGCTTGGAAAGTAGCAATAAGTCGCCAAAACAGGCTGTATATCATCTTTAAAACTCACCTCCCCATAAATATCACAAGGAGTTGGCTCCAAAGCCTGGTCATTTGTACAAGCAAAGAAAAGTCCTATGAATAGCAAAACAAAAAGAGAAAAATGTACGCGTTTCATAATCATTGATTGAGTGTCATTATTGATAGATTACTAATCTACAAAAAATCTTGACAGAAAATGGCCGTTTATTCGTTTTTATCCCTCATCAAGAAACGACACACTCCACTCACAAAGTCAACCAATAACTAAGCTTCATAACCACGCCCCAATCGCGCTGCGAAAAATCAGAGGAATGCATATTGTCACTAAACACAAGAAACAAGTCAGACATCGGAGCAAACCGCCACTGTAAGCGACTATTGACATTGAAATTTTCACTTTGGGTATTATACTGAAAAAAATTAGTGAAGAAGAGATTATTAGTAAAAGTAAGTTCAATAATTGGCCCAACTAGAAAAAGGCGCGCATCACCAAACCCTTCAGGAAAACGCACCTCATTATAATTGACTGCTACTCCAAACCGTCCCCAGGGTTGAATACGGTAATTCAAATCAGTACGAATTCGCAGACGGTTGCCATTATAAAAGCCACCATAAAAAGTTTGTAGTTCCCCATAAAAACGATTGCGCTTACTAGAACGTAAAATAAAGCCTGCATCCGAAAAATGATAGGTATCAGCCTGTAATAAAGAGTCCATCGAACCAGTGATATTTGTTGGAAAGTAAAGCTGTGTGGCGTAGTTACGTACAGTACCCATAATAAATGCCCCATCATTGAAATTAATGCCACTTTCGATCAAGGAGGTACGATCAGTAATAGAGAACTTTTTACTAGTCGAAAATACTTTTTGTTCGAATTGTACATACCAATTGCGAATTTTTTCCCACTGTTCAGGATAAAACCGATAGCCCGCAAAGTGCAAACTCGCCCAATAACCCAATGGATTGGAGGTGCCAAGCTCATCATTTCGATGAAAAAGCTCACGCGCATAGCCCACATCAGGCGTATAATTAGTGCCTACTCGCTCTAGAGCCAAAAAGCCATACCAGTTGCGGTCATCATAACCAAAACCTCCTACAAACTCCAATCGACTGGCCAGTTTCCCTTGCTCAAAACTAGGATCATTACGATTAGTAAAAGTGTAGTGGTTTTGCAAAAATGCCTCCCATTTATTATCAGTAGAACGAAAATTAAACTCTACTCCTCCCACTCGGTTATAATCATTTTTAACAGGTGAAAAACCCGTAAAGGCTTGGCGATTGACCAAAAAACCAGTCACATTTGAGCGAGCCAATACCTTTTGCTGTACCGTAGCTACCGAAAAATTTTGACTCTTAGTACCTGCTACCCCCTCTGTTTGTACACTCATTAAACCAATACGTGTATTATCGGTGAGATTACCAGTAAGACGCGCACCCAATAAAATGGGTATGAGTTCACCTCCACTCAAACCAATACGCCTTGAAAAGAAAGGACGAACAGGACCAATTCCATACCGAAAAAGGTCGCTATTTTCTAGGAAAAAGTTGCGTTGTTCGGGTAAGAAAATACTAAAACGATCAAGGTTAGTCACCTGACGATCTACATCTACTTGCGAAAAATCAGGGTTAACTGTTAGGTCAAGATTAAGTGAACTACTCAAGGCAATCTTCGCATCAAAGCCCGCGTTGGGTTTGAAGGTTACATCCGTATCTCCCGCCTCAATATCTTTCGATAATTGGGTACTTACATAGGGAATAAAGGCAATGTTAGCTCCTGTTTTACTAGGAGCCTTGTCCCATTGCAACTTGCCTGCAAATGCCAAACTAGCTACATTATATTGAGTAGGAACGGGTGTCCAAGTAGAGGTTTCGATACGTTTAAGGTCATTGCGGGCAAAGTTGATGCCCCATTCGTCTACACCTTCTGTAAAACGAAGTGTTTTGAAGGGAATAGCAATTTCTGCAATCCACTTATCATTGTGACGGGTGACTTTGGAAAACCACTTGTGATTCCAGCTTGTTGTTACTCCATACTGCCCACCACTCTGTACTAAGCCTTCACGCTGCATACCAAGCGGACTCACTGCAAAACTAAAACCCGCAGTTTGGTTGTTGAATGGGTCGAGAAATATAGCAAAGGCATCGGTAATAGGAAAAGAAAAATCGCGCTTGAGCGATTGTACCACATAATCTCCCTCTAATTCATCATGGCAAACGGCTCCAATGTACAAAAAGCGATCATCATAAGTAACTCGTACTTCTGTTTTACTAGTCGCATATTGGTCATCATTGGGACGGCTTTGATAAAAATTATTGGCAATCGCAGCACTTTGCCAGTCTTGTTCATTTAATAGCCCGTCTAATACTATTTTCCCTGTTGCCTTTTGAATTGTTAATTGGTAACTTTCTTTAGAGGGAGCTTGTGCGTAAATTATACAGGGGATAAGAACGAAGAAAAAAAGAAGGTAGATGTACTTCATTGCCACTTCAAATTAGATGGGAGAATTGAACGTGGACAAAGGTACAGTATTTTAGTGATTGTATCCAGAAGGTTTTGCGTGAAGGATAGGAACGGTAGCTTGGCGAAGTAGCTGCTTTGTGAAGCAAGGACTAGCGGGGCTGACAGCGGAAGACACCGCTAGACATAAGCTGAACAAGCAGCTATGAGCCAACTACAAGTGGATAGCCTGACCTTTTTCTTCTCGTACCTGTTGATGCGTAAACGCATCAACAGGCGAGGAGAAAAAGGACACGCCCAATGACATCTTTGAAATGAGCATTTTTATACTTATTATTCATGATTCAGTAATCATCTATTGCCCAATCCAAACAAAATAAACCATTATCGTCATGCAGCAACCAACTCGTCCCATGTTTCGCCTATTTCAATACCTACAAACTTATAGTAGCAAGTTATCTTTAGCGGTTGGTACAAGTGTACTCAATAAAGTAGCCGACTTGATGCCGCCCATTATGGTTATGTGGATATTAGACAACCTAAATAAGCAGGCTCCTGCATGGGTACACAGCATAACAGGGACTACGGATATTTGGCCCAACGCTATTTTTTTAGCGATTCTCATTATCCTAGTATTTGCCATTGAAAGTATTTTTGAATGGGCATTTAGTTACCTCTTCCTGACACTCGCACAAGAAGTACAACACGATCTACGTTTAGATGCCTACCAAAAATTACAGCATCGAGAAATGGCCTTTTTTGAAGAAAATCGCACTGGCAATCTGATGGCCATGCTCAATGACGACATCAACCAATTAGAGCGATTTTTGAATAGTAGCTTCAACGAAATCATCCAATTAATTACCCTCTTTTTATTTGGAGGATTTGTCTTATTTGGCGTTTCTTGGGAATTAGCAGCCATTGGATTATTACCTATACCTTTGATTTTGTGGGGAAGTATGTATTACCAAAAAAAGGTAGCTCCGCGTTATCAACGTGTCCGTGAATCAGTAGGAACCCTGAGCAATCGTTTAGAAAATAATATTTCAGGCATTTTAGTAATCAAAAGTTTTACAGCCGAAAATTATGAGGCAGACCGTGTCCGGGAAGTGTCAAAAGAATACTTAGACGCCAATCATGATGCGATAAAGCTCAGTACCATTTATGTCCCACTCATTCGAATGCTTATTGCCATTGGTTTTGCAGCCGTTATGTTACTAGGAAGCTATTGGATATATACCGATAGTGGAAAGTTGACATTGGGCGAGTTGACGATGTTTGCCATGATGATTCAACGCATGTTGTGGCCAGTTACGCGTTTAGGGCGTGTATTTGACGAATATGAACGAGCCAATGCTAGTGCAAGACGTGTGTTTGGCTTGATGGATACCCCCAATTCTATGCAAAACCCTAAGCCCGAAACAAAGTTCGAAAACTTGAGAGGGGCTATCGCATTTGACCATGCATCTTTTCACTACTCCAATAAAGTTTCTGTACTGCATGATATTTCTTTTGAAGTAGCCGCAGGGCAAAGCATTGGCATTGCTGGTACAACGGGGTCAGGCAAAACGACCCTTATCAAATTATTATTGCGTTTGTATGATGTTACAGGAGGTCGTATTACCATTGATGGGGTAAATATTCGTCAAATAAATTTGCAACAATTACGGCACAATGTGGCACTTGTAAGCCAAGATGTATATTTGTTTCATGGTACCATTGGTGATAATATTATTTATGGGCAACAAAAGGCAACCAAAGAGGCAATGATTGACGCTTCTAAGCAAGCCCAATTGCACCATTTTGTAGAGAGCCTTCCCAATGGCTATGATACAATTATTGGTGAAAAAGGGATTAAATTATCGGGTGGACAACGACAACGCTTGAGCATTGCAAGGGCCATCTTAAAAGATGCTCCTATACTTATCTTAGATGAGGCGACCAGTGCAGTCGATACCGAAACAGAACGAGCGATTCAAGAAAATTTACGAGAATTGATTAAAGGAAGAACCTCACTGATTATTGCCCACCGATTGTCTACGATTCGACATGCCAACTATATTTTGGTACTCAAAGCAGGTGAAATTGCAGAACGAGGTAGTCATGAAGATTTACTAGCAGCAAATGGTATTTACTCGGAGCTTTGGAATGTCCAAACAGGCGAAATGCAAGTTTAATCTAATT
>JAHDCM010000309.1 GCA_020629895.1 Bacteroidota bacterium | reverse complement strand
ATATACACCGACCCACCCTGCAACACCTTTCTACCTGTACCCGTCTCATGGACAAAAGCCACAATCTCCATATTTTCAACCAGCCAATCAGCATCCAAAGTGGTTTCGAATGATTTGACAATCACACCACCAATGCCTGTCTCCCCTTCTATCAACCAACCATTGGACGAAGTAGGCATGGTGCGCATCACATGGTTATGGACATAATCTTCTTGCTCCCCATCAGGCGTTAATTGGGTACGAACAATCCCACTTTCTACTAGGGCAACTGTTAAGCGTTGATCTGTCGAAGCTGCTTGGGTGTAGCGCAGTTGCACATACATTTTTAATTGACGTGTACTAGGATCATACTCCTCATACACGTATACATTTACAGGTGGGATTTCTTGTTTTTGAAGGGCCACTTTCGATGCCCAAGAAGTAGGATTTCCTAGCGCAATATTATCTTGTCCATCGAACACGATGCGGTCAACAGTGGCCGAGGGAACGGCAGTAGCTCCTGACGAACTATACAAAGAAAGTCCATCGTCAATATACAAAGCTCCTTCACCATTGTAAGGAAAAATAAGATTACCTGCATGAATAACTACCGCTGCTACTTGTCCTTTATGAGTGTTGATAATCGCCTCTGTTTCAATATGTCCTGCGGGACAGGTGACACAGCGAACACCGCTATACTCTTCTAAAATCACCACTTTTGGCTGTACTTCTGCAATCGTACCAATAAAAGTGGTATCGCTATAAATGGTGTCAATTTCACCAGAGGTTCCAGGGTCGATAACGGTAGTTGTGTCGATTTCACTGAGCGTATAAGGGGATACCTCATCGCAAGAGGGGCTGAGAATGATCACCGCCAGAAGCAAAATAAGGGTTATTATATAATGTTTGATCATGGTTATTTTTTTACAAAAAACGCAATAATTTGTTGGGTGTTTTGATGGGAGACGCTTCCTTTTTGCGTGAGGCTTCCCTTTTTACGCGAGACGTAGCACGCTACGTCTCTACTAGAAACTGGTTAATACGTCGAATTTGACGCCACTAAATGCGGGTTCAAAACGACAGACACCTCCTGTACAAATAATACCATCGGGTTGTTTGGAATAACTCAAAGAAAAACGACTAGCATCTTTACTATAAGCAATGAAAAAGGTCGGATAATGGAGGTTTTGACTTACCCGATACATATCTGAAATGGCAAATGACCAGTGTGGAGCCATACTAAATTCGGATTGTATCCAAAACCAATCTCCCAAGTCTTGATCTTTATCGGGGTTGGGATCTTCCTGTCCAAAGAGGCGATAGTTGCGCTTGGTGAGCATATAAGAGATCTCTGTTTTGAGCGATTTTTTGCGGGTAAACTTATACTCAAATTCACCAAATGGTGTTAAGGTATGCACATAGTCTCCTTTATTTTCATAAACCAACTGGTTATAATCAACTGCTTGGATACCTGCGGTAAAAGACCATTTTTTCTTACGGGGGCGATGCTCTACATCTAGATAAATTTCTCGAAATAAAAGATCATTTTCTAGGTTGGTGAGGTTCGAGAAATTGGCATTGAAGGAAAGCCCTCGTTTGGGCGTATAAACCATATCGGCTTGAAAAGCTAATTCTCCCAAAAATTGGGTAGCAGCATTGTAACGAGCTGCTAAACGAAAGGTATTGATGCGGGTAAGTGCTGGTAAGAAATTGATAATTCCCGCATTGAGTGTTTCGTTGGGAGAGACGCGAAAGTCAAAGTTTTTGGTATATTTTCCTTGCAAAATAAGTCCAAATCCTTTACGTGAATAACTCAGCGAATTATAGATTACGTAACCATTATTCGGATTAAACAAACGCCCTTCGGCATTGCGAAGCACATCGGGCAGCTTGTAGGATAACTCCGTAAACCACGTAAATTTACCCGCATAAAGCGTATTATATAAGCTAAACAAGTGCGTATTAAATGGTGGCACAAAACGATCTTCTTGATTCGTGTAGCTATCTACTTCCAAGAAGATTGCTTCCATCGTTTGGAGGTCTAAAGTACGCCCCATATAAGCCAGTCCAGGGCGAATTTTGAGCTTTTTTTTGAGTTTCACATACCCGTCAATATGTGCCCCCTTAATAATTGGGTTATACAATTTGACTTCATTGAGTGAAAACTGGTTTTTGAGTTTCCCTGTAAGTGCTGTTATCCGCCAATCGTCGGTGATATCATAGGCCAACCGTAGTCCAAAAATGGATTGGTCAATCCCCAATGCTCTTGCTTCGTAGGCTCTAAAAATGGTTCCGCTCCCAAACTGCTCGTAGAAATGTCCTCCTGTAATATGCAGTTTATCAATTGATTTCGACACGTACCATCGTCCTATTCCTTCTTTGGAGGCTTCTCGCACAGGATTAAAGATATAAGAGTTTTGGTAGAGATCGAGTCGTACTCCCATATCAAAACCCTTGATGCGATACCGCAAATTGAGCCATGCTTCTGTTCCATAAAACAGGTAATCATAAAAAGGGGTATTAAAGGCATTACGAGCACTATCACGCTCAAAGATACGAGCGGTCATTTGTAAGTCTCCCGAAAATTCGCCTTTTTCTTGTGCCAGGGTCACTTGACAGATAACTAGTAAAATAGCCATCCATCCTATTATTTTCTTCACCATCAAGGGCTGCTTTAGAATTGTAAAATAGGCAAGAAAACAGGTTTATATTCTATTAGAATACCAAATTACTAAAAATGTCGTTTTTTGTATAGTATTCTGTAAATCAGTGTGCATTTACATTTTATTTTCAAAGCATTAGGTTATTTTTTTTAATCTGCCTTAAACCTCCCTCATTATTGCAAGTCCTAGCCTTTTGGGACTTTGTCTTTCAAATTAACGTATAATTGGTTATTTTGGGCGTGCCCCTTCGGGTCGGGCTATCCGCTTGTAGTTGGCTCGTAGAAAAAGGGTTCGGCTTTAGCTTCAGTGTGTCTTCGCTTCGTCGCTCAGCCACCCTTCAGCAAGTCTCACTCTTTTCTACTTCTCCAAGCTACCGCTACTATCCCTCACGCAAAGACGATTGAACGATTTACGTCCGACGATGAAACGTTCAATCTTAAATCGTCGGACGCTAATTGTAAATTCCGTACACTATAAAAAATTAATCTTCATGACACACACTAAAACACTATTGTTAAGCCTACTACTTATTTGTTTAGTAGGAGTTAATGCTTTCGCACAAGATGATGCCGCTAAAAAAGTTAAAGATGGTGAGAGATTGCCTAGTATCGAACTCACTAATTTAGATGGTGACGATATTGACATCGCAGCCTATTATGGAGAGAATGGCAAAATTACCGTTTTTAGTTTTTGGTCTACTTTCTGTGGTCCTTGTATTAAAGAATTAAAAGCAGTTGCTGATTTATATCCAGATTGGCAAGATGATTATGATATGGAATTTGTCGCTGTTAGTGTAGACGATTCTCGTACTAGTGATCGTGTTCGCACAATGGTTAATGGTCGCAATTGGGAATATGATGTATTATTGGATGTCAATGCTGATTTTATCATGAGTGTCTATGGTAATAAAGAGCAAATTCCAGTAACGATTATTGTAGATCAGGATGGAAATGTAATTTCTAAGAAGAATGGTTATAAGTCGGGTGATGAGGAGATTTTAGAGGAAAAGATTAAGGAGTTGGCGGCAGCTAATAAATAGGTTTCTGATACTTTATGGGCGAGCACAAGGCATCGCCCGTACAAAAAGAAAAAGGGATGATCCAAATTGGATTATCCCTTTTTCTTTGTCAAGGATTATTATAATTAATTACGCTCCTTTTGCTGCCGCATAACGAGCTGCTACGGCGTCCCAGTCGATCACATTAAAAAACGCACCTACATAGTCAGGGCGACGGTTTTGGTAATTTAAGTAGTACGCATGTTCCCAGACATCTAAACCTAAGATAGGTGTACCTGGACACTCCGCTACATCCATTAACGGATTATCTTGATTGGGTGAAGAGCATACACAAAGCTTTCCATCTGCATTGACGCATAACCAAGCCCATCCTGAACCAAAACGCGTACCTGCTGCCTTCGAAAATGCTTCTTTAAACGCATCAAACGAACCAAAAGCACTGTCGATATCAGCAGCTAAATCACCTGTTGGAGTTCCTCCACCTGTTGGAGACATAATTGACCAAAAAAGGCTGTGGTTAAAAAATCCTCCTCCATTATTACGTACTGCTGTATTGCTACCAGCTACTTGCAATAATTCTTCAATACTTTTTCCTTCTAAGTCAGTCCCTTCGATAGCTGCGTTTAATTTTTTGGTGTATCCAGCGTGGTGTTTACCGTGGTGGATTTCCATTGTACGCGTGTCGATATGTGGCTCTAAAGCATCGTGAGCATAGGGCAAATCAGGAAGTTGAAAGGCCATAGTTTGTATGTTTTTATTAATTAGTTAAATAAAATTGCACGCAAAGCTACTATAAAATATGTATAGAAGAATTACTTTGCACATAATTATTTATCTAACAAAATTATGCTGATGGGGTTCAGAAGGACGTGATTTTGATTTGGTTTATTTATCATCTTCCTCCACAGAACTCGGTATTTCTAAAAGGGTGTCATCTATCTGTAGATGATTAGAAGCTGTCTTTTACAGTTCTAATTCTAAAATCAAGACCGTTTCTTATACTTATTGCGAACAAATAGCATATAATATATGGCTCCATAAAGACTTCCGCCAACTATAAACATCCCCATATACATATATATTTCAAACAAATCCATTTGAGGTGGATCAAAAAAGGAAAGAAAGCTAATAAACGGCATTGCAGACACCCCTCCCCCTATGCATATATATGTATAAATATACTTAAACTTAGGTAGTAATTTAAAAATAATTGATAGCACTATTACAAAGCCTATATAAGATAATAGTGCTATAAACATTCCCATATGCATCATATCTACTTATTTTATTCTTGACAAGGATAATCAAAAAGCTCATCTATTGGAGCATCGCAGTTTTCATAAAT
>JAHDCM010000308.1 GCA_020629895.1 Bacteroidota bacterium | reverse complement strand
TTATAGCTGAGTAGTATTATTTTTTAGCATCAAAACTCCACTCATCTCGAATATCATTAGCGGTATCAAAAGAGCGAACCCATTCTAAGAAAATGACGCGGAATTCATTGATTTCATTACGTAGTAAATTAAGATAGTCTTTAGAAACTAAATCCATTGCCTCGCATAAAAAAGTTTGAGAACGCAATTCACGAGCCGCCAACTTTATTAATACAGCGTTATCCATACGGTGCGAATAAAAATCACCTGCTTCTGCATTGACTACTTTTGCTTGTAAAGTCATTGCATTTTCCAACATCAAGCTCTTGATCGGTTCGGCTAAGTCCTTTTCTTCAAAACATTCTACTAGCGCAGCAGTTGTTTGAATAATAGAGCCAGCTTTTTTATAAATAGGCAACTTTCGATATGCCGTCTCTTCAATCATGGGTAGTGATAGGTTAGTTTTTCTTTCTGAATTAAAAAAGAAAAATAGTTAGTTAAAATGGGTAGAGTTGAGAATACTTATTCAATTTGTCCGAGTGTAAATTTACAAAAAAGACTCTTTTTTATGTTTCAAATGCCATAAAAATCGTTAAAGCTAGAACGTTTTATAATTTAAATTTTTTGATAGTGGTGTAATAATTAATGAGTAAAAATTTGTTTGTTAATGTGTTATGAGTGTTTTTGCGCGAGTAAGTAGTCAAATTGGCGGTCGTAATTTTTGACAGCATGATGCCAATCATACTGTTGGACATGCTGTTGAGGGTTTACTTTTCTCAAGGTATTGTTATGCTGTAATAACTGGCGAAGTTGAAATTGTAATTCCTGATTAGAGTGATGAAAGTATTGTTTATGAAGCGCGGTGGGCAAATGTTCGGGATAAGCCAAGCGAAAAGGCAATAACGGATAACAATTACAATACATCGCTTCTACCACACTCCCTCCAAAAAAGTCTTGGCGAGAGGTGACAGGTAGTATGTCCGCCTTCCACAACCACTTCGCATAGTCTTCCCAACTTTCCGCATATCCCCACTGGACAATTTGCTTACTCAATCGTTGTTTAGCCTCCTCAAAAATGGGTGGTACTTTGCGATAATGTTCGCCTAGTACGACCAACTCAAATGGAAGTGCTTGCGCGGCGAGTTGAAATAAGGTTTGAAAAAAATCTGCTGGATTTTTGTCATACTCCCAACGGTGATTCCACAATATAAGTGGTACCTCTCCTTTCTCTTGTTCCGCTGTTTGAAAGGCATCCAATTTTTGCAAGTCCATACCAAGATGTAAGACCTGACTTTTTTTTGCTATTTCTACTACTGCCGCTACTTCTTGATGATCGGGAAATTGCTTTAAAAAGGTGGGGAGTGCTTCTAGGAAACTATTGAGGTGGTATTGGGAGTTGAAAAATACTTGGTCGGCAGCTAAGGCAGTGGTAAAATTGATATACGAATAATGATTGTCGCGTTTTAGCTTCGTGTCCTGATCGGTAGGCGACCAAGGATAAGTGAGTTGGTTTTCGTGAAAATATACCGCAACAGGTAAGTCTTTTGTTTTTTTACGCGTAAGTGCTAGAAAGGTCGTTAAATCAACCATATCAGTGGCTAATATCAAATCAACTTTTTGATCTAGTGCCATAAATTGCCTAGCAAGTGTCACCGCACCACCATGCATGCGCCATTTCCAGTACCTACCCGATAAAGAAAGGATATGGATATTGTGTTGGCTATGTTGTTGTAAACCCTTTGCCCAAGTGGCATGAGAGCCAGTAAAGAAGGGTTCTAGGAGGAGGATGTTCATAAGTACCTAGATATAAATTATTCGACAAAAAATAACCACATAAGATAGATAAGAAACATAAGCGGTTTACTGATAAAGATCAAATTATTTTAATAGCAAAAAGAACTGAGTGAACATAAGCGTCGTCAAAGACGACAGCTAATGTGGGTTTTGACCCTCTTTAAGAAAAAGAGTATTTGAAGGTTATATATCTTATGTGACTTATTTTTCTTATGTGGTTTCAATTTGTTGATAATAGTATTATGTCGGAAAACTTTTGTCCATGTACTTACCTATTAATGTGTATTCGTCATATTTTCATTGACTACAATCACAAAATCGGCAATACCTTTATAGTCATCTGTTAAGGTGGTGACATCTGCTTGTAATACCGTAGAAATGGTGACTATGTTTAAATCGGGATTGGCTTTTTGTAAGTACCAGACAATGCCTTCTCGGTTGTTGGAATGAAAAGCTCCATTATAATGAATAAAAGTCTTACCAGCCTGCCAATTTTCAAGAATAAATTTTGCCATAGTCGCATCCTTAATAGCCTGTGCTTTAGGAAAGTTAGCGGCATCGGGGCCTGCTTCATGTCCGCCCATCATATTTAACATAGATTGGTAACTCGGTAAGCTAAGATCTACCTCAAGCGGAAGCGGTGCCATCCACTGTTTCGCTTCGGGGCTGCATGCCTCAAGTGCCTTCTCTCCTTGTTTGTACATCGTATTGGCATACCGACGTGGAATATTGGTCGCAATAAAAGGAATACCGCGATCTTTGGCAAGTAACACTAGACGTTTATAATCGGTTTTGTAATTGGGCCATAGGCGCGCTTCTTCCTCAAACTTTTTTTCACTAATAATACCCGCAAAATACTCCTCTAATAATACCTGATTATCAGCTTCAAACATTTCGGCACCGAGTACTGCTTGTTGCTTTTTATGACTTAGTATATCACGCGTTAGCTCATACTGTAACCAATGACAGATGGGATCATTATGTAACTCACCAAACAATACAATATCGGCATTTTGTGTAGCTTGTAAAAGGCTATCATAAGGTTGTACACTACCATCGAAATCGAAGAGTTGATAAGCTGATTTAGTGGGCATAAGCATGAAACTGTATAAAAAGATACAAGGTATGAGGAGAAGTCTTATTTTTGTCATCATGTTTTAGTTTAAATGATGTTTTATGTATATCATAACAGGTGCCGCAGGCTTTATTGCGAGTTGTTTGGTGCAGTATCTTCAGGAGCAAGGTATCAATAACCTAGTATTGGTTGATGATTTCTCGCGAAAAGATAAAGCAGGAAATTGGCAAAATAAAACTTATCGGGAAATTGTTGACCGTAATGCCTTATTCGAATGGCTAGAAAAAGAGGGGGAAGGCGTGCAAGGGGTATATCATTTGGGAGCAAGAACCGATACTGCCGAGCAGCGCAAACAGGTATTTGATACCCTCAATTATCACTATTCGCAACAAGTGTGGCACTGGTGTACCAAGCATCAAGTGCCTTTAGTGTATGCTTCTTCAGCAGCCACTTATGGAGATGGGACATTAGGATATAAAGATGAGCATGAGATCGTAGAGCAGTTGAAGCCATTGAATCCCTATGGCATTTCTAAAAATGACTTTGATAAATGGGCTTTAATACAAGAGAAAACGCCTCCTTATTGGTATGGCTTGAAGTTTTTTAATGTGTATGGCCCGAATGAATATCACAAGGGAAGAATGGCATCGGTTATTTTTCACGCTTTTCGCCAAATTAAGAGAACAGGTAAGGTACGTTTGTTTCGATCACACAAAGCGGGCATTGCAGATGGCGAGCAAAAAAGAGATTTTGTGTATGTAAAAGATGTAGTGGCCTATATACACTTTTTAATGCAACAGCATGCAGTATCGGGATTATATAATGTAGGAACTGGAAAAGCAGCGACTTTTTTAGATTTGGCGCGGGCTACTTTTGAAGCAATGGGACTAAAACCACAGATTGAGTTTATAGATACTCCCTTAGATATTCGTGCAAATTATCAGTATTTTACCCAATCCGATATGGCAAAAATGAAGACCACTAATTATATAGGTAATTTCCGAACTTTGCAAGAAGGAACCTATGATTATGTGCAAGCCTACCTGATGAATAATCAGTATTGGTAAAGCTCATACAGCAGCTTTCTAAAATTCTTTTTACAGAGGGTTCTATCTGCTATTGATTAAGGGAATAAATTCATATTTTTGCGCATCAATTAAAGGATGATCTGCATGAATAACTATCAACTAATAACCGTAGAGGGAAATACAGGGGCGGGAAAAACCTCACTTGCGCGAATGCTATCGGAGGAATTCGAAGCCCGATTAATCTTAGAAGAGTTTGTAGATAATCCGTTCCTACCTAAGTTTTATGCTGAACCTGAACGATACGCCTTTACCACCGAAGTCTTTTTCTTACTAGATCGGCATAAACAACTCAAAGAATTAATGAATGGCAGCTATCAACTCAAAGAAGGCTTGACCATTACCGATTATGTTCTCAACAAAACCCTCCTTTATGCAGAAGTCAACCTAAAAGGAGATGAATACTTATTGTTTAAACGATTGTTTCAATCGTTATATGCCGACCTACCAAGCTCCGAACTAATTGTATATATTCATTCCTCAGTGCCGCGTCTCATTCAAAACATTCGCAAACGCGGACGCGGCTTCGAACAAGTTGTCCGACCTGAATACTTGCAACAAGTAGAAGATTTGTATTTCAATTATTTTGAGAAAAATCCCAACCTCACTGTGGCCGTCATCGAAGCCGATGACCTTGACTTTGTAGGGAATAAGTCGCATTATGAAGCCATTCGAGAGGCTTTGAAAGGTGATTTTAAGAAAGGAGTGAATCGGATACACATTTAAGGAGGCAGGTGTCAGCTATTAGTAAAGATGAAAAAATAAGTTCCTCATCTTTGAGAAAGAGATTTAGTCATAGATAAGGCGAAAAATGTAGGCGATGCAGCGCATCGGCGAGGCTTTTCAACGAAAAATATGGCTAAATATCACACGCAAAATGCGGAAGTTATTCTTTATCCGTTACTTAAAATAAAGACCAAGAAATTAGCTTAAAAAAGCATGTTTTTATTTGATAGGTTCGAACTTAACACCTGACACCTGCCTGACACCTAAATCATTCCTCCACTTTATTCAAACTCGCCGTAGGCCCAAACAACTCCAGCGACTTCTTATTATAAGCAATCGCCGCTTCCT
>JAHDCM010000307.1:3681-5015 GCA_020629895.1 Bacteroidota bacterium | reverse complement strand
TTGCATTTGCCGACGATGCAACCAGAGTATGTGCGTTCGTTGATGCATAAAAAAATTACGGCTTTTGCCTATGAGTATATAAAGGATGATGCGGGTAATTTTCCGGTGGTGCGTACCTTGAGCGAGATTGCGGGTAGTGCTTCCATTTTGATTGCTTCGGAGTATTTGAGTAATACGCGGGATGGTTCGGGTATTTTGTTGGGTGGTATTTCGGGTGTTCCTCCTGCTCGTGTGGTGATTTTGGGTGCTGGTGTTGTGGGAGAGTTTGCTACTCGGACGGCTCTTGGTTTGGGAGCTGAGGTGCGTGTTTTTGATGATAATATTTATAAATTGATGCGTTTGCAGAACAATGTGAATGCGCGTGTTTTTACTTCGATTATACATCCTGATTTGTTGATGGAGGAGTTGTCGAAGGCGGATGTGGCTGTTGGGGGGATTCATTCGGAATCGGGTCGAAGTCCGTGTATTGTGTCGGAGGATATGGTGCGACAGATGAAGCCTGGGGCGGTGATTGTGGATGTGAGTATTGATCAGGGGGGGTGTTTTGAGACTTCGCGTGTAACGACGCATAGTAAGCCTACGTTTGTGGAGCATGAGGTGATACATTATTGTGTACCGAATATTGCTTCGCGGGTGGCTCGTACTTCTTCGGCTGCTTTGAGTCATGTGGTGACTCCTATTTTATTGACTGCACAGAAAGATGGAGGCTTGGATAAGTCGATTGCTACGAATGAAGGAGTTCGTCATGGAGTATATATTTATCAGGGACGTTTGACGAATCGTCATTTAAGTGAGCGATTTGATTTGAAGTTTACGAATTTGGAGTTGTTGTTGACCGCTAAGTTTTAGGGTACTATTTATTGATGTTTCCAATGCGTTCCATAAACCAATTTTCATAGGTCATTTTTTGTACTTTAATTTCTTTGATAAGGGCTTGTTTATCTGCTTCGAAAGCCGTTTTATTGTAGGAGGTGCTATCGTATTTGTTGTAAAAACGGAACAGTTTGTTGCAGCAAATGTAAAATCGTTCGTGATGTGTTTTTTGGTAGCCCAATTCTTTTTTGTGTTCCTTTTCGTAGCTCAATAATTTTCGCAGGGATTCTAGTAAGTTATAAATATCTGTATTGTTTTTGCGGAGTTGTGCATAATCCTTTATGTAAATATCCATTGCAATCATTAGGTGGAGGATTTTGGACTTATAAGCCTACAAGATAGTTATTTTATTTTGTTCGACTTTCTTCTTCTTGCATCTTTTCATTTACCCACACCATCAGTTCATACGATAAAATGAGCGTTTTTGTTCTTCATAAATTATTGGTAATTTATCTTTATAT
>JAHDCM010000307.1:513-3581 GCA_020629895.1 Bacteroidota bacterium | reverse complement strand
TATATCGAGTAGCATATTTTGTAGTTCGTGTTCGGCTGTTTTGGGTGATAATCGTAAGCTTTTAAGAAGACTGCGAAAAAGATAATAAAGATAAGGGGAATTTAATTAGGGGTTGAGGGAATGAGGAATTGAAGACGTGACAAAAAGAGCCTCATAGTAAAGAATATAAGTACCTATGCTTAAAAATAATATGCATGATGAAGTGTTTTTTTATTTTACTTGCTAATTTTTTGCTGTTTTTTGTCTCTCATTCAGAGGCACAGAATAGGGGGGAGAAAGTGAGTCGAGATCGACTGCCTCGTAAGATATTGGTGAAGTGGGCACCTCTTAACTTGTTAGATCCTGTTTATCCAGCTTTGCAACTAGGAGTGGAGTTTTACTTGAAAGATAGATGGAGTTTAGAGCAAAGTTTGGGAGGATGTTTAAATTGTAATCGAAAAGGAACAGCGACTCATATGTTGCCCTATGTGGATGCTTTGAAGATACGTACACAGGGACGTTATTATTTGAAAAAAGATCGAAAAGAATTGTTAGGTGGAAGTTATTTTGGGGGGGAGGTATATTATGTTTGGGGACAATATCAGCGAGAGGCTTTTTTTGTGGAGAATGAAGGGGGAGATAATTGTTTTGACTCGTTTGGGGTGAACCGTAGGGCAATGGGAGGAAATATGTTGTATGGGTATCAATTAATTACTAAACGTGGTTTTGTTCTTGATGCATTTGGAGGAGTAGGATTGCGACAAGAACGGGTAAATCATTCGGATCGAATATGTCCAGGGGTAATAGAAAGCACACCTGATTGTTTGTTTTGTGGCTTGCATGATGCTAAGAATCAGTGGCGTCCTGCGGTGGTTTTGGGGGTAAAAGTTGGTTGGGGATGGTGATGGGCGTTTATCTTGCTATTTTAAGATGTATGATTAGACCATAAAATCTCCTCGTTTAATTTGAAACTTACGCATTTTTGATTCTAATGTCTTAGGATTTAGTCCTAATATAATTGCAGCCCCAGTATCGCCACTCACCCGTCCTTTTGTTCGTTTGAGCGCATTAACAATATGGCGTTTTTGCATTTCTTCAAAGGTGATAAAATTATCATCCAATTCGTTGTTTCTACCAGCTTGTTTTTCTTGTGTAAGCCAGTTCCCAATTTGTAAGGACATTCCATTACTAATAATAACAGCTCGTTCTACTATATTTTCCAATTCACGTACATTGCCTGGCCAAGAGTAATTCATAAAGGTGTCAATCACTTTTTTGGGAATATTGGTAATGTTTTTTCCCATTTTATCACTAAACTTTTTAATGAAATACTGTACGAGTAATTGAATATCCTCTTTTCGTTCTCGTAATGGGATATTAATGATAGGAAAGACATTGAGACGATAGTACAAATCTTGTCGAAACTTACCTTCACTAATCATTTTTTCTACATTTTGATTAGTGGCAGCGATAATTCGCACATCTACTTTTTGAGTTTGGGTACTACCAATCCTTTCAAACTCTCCTTCTTGCAATACGCGTAGTAACTTAGATTGTAAGTCGATCGGCATTTCTCCAATTTCATCCAAAAAGAGAGTTCCCTTATCAGCTAATTCAAAGCGGCCAATTTTTCGACTTATTGCGCCTGTAAAAGAGCCTTTTTCATGGCCAAAGATTTCACTTTCTATTAAATTGGCAGGTAAAGCGGCACAATTTACTTTTACAAGGGGGCGTCCTGAGCGACCACTCAAATTATGAACAGCACGAGCCAATAGCTCCTTCCCAGTCCCTGTTTCTCCTAAAATTAAAACAGTAGCATCTGTGGCAGCTACTTGTTGAATCTGATTGAGTATTTTTTTGTACTTATCACTTTGGGTAATAATTTCCGCAAAGTTATTAGAATGTCTAATTTCTTCTTGTAAATAAATATTTTCCTCTTCTAGTTGTTTTTTGAGTAGTTGCACCTCTAAGAGAGCTTTTTCTAAAATTTCTTCCTGTTGTTTTCGACGAGTAATATTCCGAATAATAGCACAAATATATTCTTTGTTTTCATGTGATAGCCAATTGAGCGAAACCATTACATTGAGCTTAGTACCACTTTGAGTTTGGTGAATGCTTTCATATTGCATCACTCGTTCTGCCTTTATCTGTTCGCAGAAACTACTCCAACTAGATTGTTCAAAATTGGGATTGATTACAAACATTTTTTTTGTTAGTAACTCTTCCCGACTGTATCCATATTGTAAACAAGCTGCCTCATTTACATATTGAAACTGTGCATTGGGATCAAGCCAAAATATAATATCTGAAGAATTGTCTACAGCTTGTCTCGCCAATTCAGAGAAATGTTGAATGTCTGATTGTTTGTTGATCATCTATTTATGGAGATGTTTGGAGTGGGTGGATAGTGATAATAAACAAAGGTAAATTATGCGAGGCTTAAAAAAAAGGAATTCCTTAAATAAAAGGAAAAAAAATAAGGTAGTAGCGTTTGTTTTATGTGTAAGTTGTTGATTGTTATTTGGTTATTGTTTTGGCACAGCGGTTGCCTAATATAGGTCAAATGCAATGATGTATATTGCTAAATTTTGTTCTTTATTTATTGTTTTTTTAAAACATCTTTTTAAGTATAACAAAGGTAACCGTTTTAAAGATTTTTGCTTACTATTTTTGTTGATGGTAGTAAGTCTTTGTTATCAATACTTTCTTACAGTGCAATTAAAGATAAGTATTGGTATAGCAATCAACTAATTGTTTTTAAATATAATTATAAAAGGGTTGCAATTATATTGTAACCCTTTTAAATAAAGGTAACCGTTTTAAAGATTTAAAGTTGAGCTTTCAAAGCTTTACATAAGATGAAAAAAATCAGAACTTCTCTAACTTTTATACAGTGCATAGTTAGATTAGTTCTGATTGACATCTTTTAAGAAAAAATTTTCAAATTAGAAGACGAGGTGTTTTACATATAGTTCTTGCGTTACAGGTAGTTTAAACTACATAGTATTTAAACTACCTGTTCGCAACTTTTTTAAAAAAATTTTCAAATTAGAAGACGAGGTGTTTTACATATAGTTCTTGCGTTACAG
>JAHDCM010000307.1:0-413 GCA_020629895.1 Bacteroidota bacterium | reverse complement strand
GTAGTTTAAACTACATAATGTTTAAACTACCTGTTCGCAACTTTTTTAAGTGAAAAATGCCATTAACAAATCGTTTTTAGAAGAAATCCTTAAACCCTTTTTCATTGCCAAACACAGAATAGAAAGTAATGGTTAGCATTTTTTTGCTACCATTACTTAAATAAGCTATCAGTATACCTTTTTCCCTTAAATAGATCCTCCTCCAGATATTGTCTGTTATCAGATAGAGGAAAATATTACTGGAGGTAGGGTTTATTTAAGAAAAAGCCCACTATATCCTAAGACCAAATTTATCCCTCCCGACTTCCCTTTACTTCTCCTATTTTTTAGAGTGATCCCTAGTAAAACCCCTTCTACTTTACCCTTTTAAAATTCAGTGATCCCTAGTAAAACCCCTTCTACTTTACCCTTTT
>JAHDCM010000306.1:3729-5023 GCA_020629895.1 Bacteroidota bacterium | reverse complement strand
CCATTTCCAATGCAGCTCTACGTAAAGGATTACGACCTACATAAACCCCTAATGCTAGTAATCCAATAGCTCCTAATCCACCTCGTACCAAAAATTTTCGACGAGAAACCTTTTTTTTCTTGTTTTGGGTCATTGTAATTGTTTGGAATGTGAAAAATATAACGAATACCAAATATAGTACACAATGTATTGAAAAATAGAGCGACTTATTTGTGTATTTGTGTCAAAGTAAAGATGAAAAAATAAATTGATCAAATAGGCAGCTAGATTGGGTAATTTATTCTTTCCTCTTTACAAATATAGGGTAACAGCTAAAAAATAAAAAGCCACCTTCAATCAGGAGATTAAAAAGCAATTATCCTATATTTGCATATCGTAAATCAAAATAACATCTACTACTAAAGATATGAACCAACATCAAGCAATTATAGAACAGGCTTGGGAAAACCGAGACCTGCTCAAAGAAATAAGCACCCAAGAAAGCATTAAAGCCATTATCGAAGAGTTAGATAAAGGACGACTCCGAGTCGCTACCCCCACTGATGAGGGATGGATAGTTAATGATTGGGTAAAAAAAGCAGTCATTCTCTATTTTCCCATTGCTAAAATGGAAACCATCGAAGTCCCACCTTTCGAGTTTCACGATAAAATTCCACTCAAAAGCAATTATGCAGATTTAGGGGTACGCGTAGTCCCTCACGCTATCGCCCGACATGGTGCATTTTTAGCACCAGGTACCATCATGATGCCTTCTTACGTTAATATAGGTGCCTATGTCGATTCTGGAACAATGGTAGATACTTGGGCTACCGTAGGTTCATGCGCGCAAATCGGAAAAAATGTACATCTTAGCGGTGGAGTAGGAATCGGTGGAGTATTAGAACCCGTACAAGCAGCCCCTGTTATTATTGAAGATAACTGTTTTATTGGTTCACGCTGTATCGTTGTAGAAGGCGTACGCGTAGAGTCAGAAGCTGTATTGGGTGCGAATGTAGTTATTACCCAATCAACTCACATCATCGACGTAAGTGGAGAAAAACCAGTCACCTACAAAGGACGCGTGCCTGCCAGATCAGTGGTTATACCCGGCACTTATCCCAAAACATTTCCCGCAGGTACCTACCAAGTTCCTTGCGCGCTAATTATTGGAAAAAGAAAAGAATCTACCAACAAAAAGACCTCCTTAAATGATGCCCTAAGAGATTTTAGTGTAGCTGTTTAAATAGCGTCTATGTTTACCAATAATCCTCGTAGGGGCGTACCCTTGTGGTCGCCCAACAGGTGGTCATCCAAC
>JAHDCM010000306.1:0-3629 GCA_020629895.1 Bacteroidota bacterium | reverse complement strand
CCAACCCAGTCAAGCACTCGAAGGATTAATCGACCAAATTGTCGAACCATACCTCAATGAACAACACACCTACGGACTATCCGTAGGCATCATTGACGAAGGCTATTTCTACAAATATCATTACGGGCAACTCAGCCAAGAAGATACCTTGCCACCCAACAACGAAACCCTCTACCATATCGGCTCCATCACCAAAGTACTCACCACTACCTTACTCAAAACACTAGAACTAGAAGGACAACTCAACGCAAATGATCCCATTACCAAATACCTGCCCGATTCACTAAGCAAACAAAATCCCATTCTTCAAGAAATAACACTCCTACAATTAGTGACCCATACCTCTGGCTTACCCAAAGAACCCTACAACAAAATCACCACTATCACCAACCGCAATAACCCCTACGCCAATTATCAAATCGAAGATGTTTATCGCTACCTAGTACAGCACCAACACCCCGACTATATACTAAAAGCACGTAAGAAAAAACGAATTAAAACCTTCCGTTATTCCCATTTTGGGATGGGATTACTCGGACATCTCATCGAAAATGCCACCCAAGAAAATTATGAAAGTCTCTTACATAAATACATCTGTCCACCACTAGACATGCAAGAAATTAGCATCAACTTAGACACCCTTCAAGAACAACGACTAGCCCCTGGACACGACTTTCGTGGGCGCATATACGAGCCACAATATTACGCTTCCTTATACAGTTCCGAAGGCATCAAAACGTCCCTAGAAGATATGATGCTATTTATGGCTGCCAATATGGATACGAGTCGAGCGGGTGACTTAGGAGAAGCATTAGCCAAAACACACAAAGGATTACTAAAAACACAAATGCGATTTGTAGAAGCTGCCTACGGTTGGTACATATACGGTTGGGGAAAACGTAGCCCCTACTATCTAATTTCCCATAGCGGAAAAACGAGCGGTTACAGTTGTTATATTGGTTTCGTAAAAGAAAGAGGGGTAGGAGTAGTTCTATTAGCCAATTCCGCCGACCGAATTGATGAAGTAGGCATTACCATCCTCCGACTATTATTGCGTTAAATGGGTATATTGATACGCCACATCCATTTTCTCACAAATCCGCTTCAACGCTTCAACCAGCACCTCCTCTTCCTCCTTTTCACTCCCCACCAATAAAAGCAATAAGCCATCCTTATAAATATCCGTCTTTAATACTTGCAACAACCCTATTAAAGAAGTCGCCTTAGCAGGAGTAATACCCGCCGCCAAACGCGTAATAATACCCAATTCACCCGCTACATCCACACTCACCTTCACCCGAAAAGGATTACTTTTAAACTTCGGCTTTTGCTCCACCCTATCAAACTGCAAATCCAATAGCTTAAACAAATGTTTTTCCAATTGCGCCTGTGTCTTAATACGCCGCTTACTAAACTTCGCATCCTCCAATACCATCAACACATCAATCACAGAAATATCACTCCCCAACAAACTCTTCGAAAGCTCTTGAAGTCCCTTACCTGTTTCATTAATCAGGTTTTTTAAAAAATTTTTCTTCTTTTGTTTAGCCATTATCTTTTACAACTACTTAAATATTTTTTGGGCGCATCCCCATTTTGTTGAAAAAAATGCTACCGTCAGCGTCTCGCTGGCGGCATTTTTTTCAACAAAATGGGGTCGGGCTATTCGTTTGTAGTTGGCTCGTAGAAAAAGTGTTCGGTATCATGCCTAGCAGTGTCTTCCGCTGTCAGCCCTGCTAGGCATTACCGCACTACTTTTCTACTTCGCCAAGCTATCACTACTATCCCTTGCGCGAAGATACCCCTCATATCGCGGATCATTCTCAATCAACAACTGCTCCATCACGTCATATACCCGCTGCTTCAAATCATAAGCATCCTCCTGTGTAAGCCCCTCCGTAGGAATAGGCTTGCCAATATGTGCATAAATCTTACACGGCTGATGCGGAAAAGTTTCACCAGGCAACAAATCCCTTGCGCCAATCACCACCATCGGCAATACAGGACGCTGCAAATCAATCGCAATGCGAAAAGCACCCGTATGAAACTCCTTCAATGGATTTTCAGGCTTCTTATTACGCGTTCCCTCTGGAAACAACATCACCGAAATATTCTTCTTTCCCAACTCCTTCAATTTTGCTACACTTTTACTACGACTATCAGGGTCTTTGCGATCCACCAATACGGCGGCCTTTGAAAACAAATAACCAAGTACAGGTACTTTTCGCAATTCCATTTTAGCCAGCGGTACAAACGCAATTTTGCGAATCGCATCCATTAAAATAATCACATCTCCCATTGAGGTATGATTGCACACCAACACATACTCCTTATCCGCATCATAATTTTCTTCCCCATAAGATTTGCAACGTACAAAAGATAAAAAGGCCCAAGTGTTAGACCACCAACGGTTATAAGCAATCCTATATTTTTGAGCCTTATCTTTAAATAAAAAGCCTACAATGATATAGTAAGGAACTCCAAAAAGTAATAAAACAATAAAAATAAGGGCAGAATAAATAAAATAGAGGTAACGAAGTACAATCACAATGCAGCGTTTTTAGGTGAGTTACAAAGATAGGGGTTTTTTCAATCATTAACGATGGAACGATTCACGTTTGAACGTTTGAACGATTAGACGATGGAACGATGTATAATAATTAGTAAAAGTACGCTCGTCGCACGATCTACCGCGTGAGTGATAGTAGCGGTAGCTTGGAGAAGTAGAAAGGTAGTTGCGGCTACGCCTAGCAGGGCTGACGAAGGAAGACACTGCTAGGCGTTTAGTCGAACACCTTTTCTACGAGCCAACTACAAGTGGATAGCACGACCCTCTTTTTGCCAATCAACCTATCAGGTTGTATTTGGCAAAAAGAGGGACACGCCCAGTGGCATTAAAAAAGAAAAATAACTCAACCTGTAATATTTCCTAATAATTGGCTACCAATAAACTAATTAACCAATAAAAAAGCCCATGGAATATTTGAAAGATTTACACATTATTAACAGTTCAATTGGATTAGTACATACCATTTCTGCTATTTTAGCGATGCTTACGGGAGCCATAGTCATACTAAATACCAAAGGAACAGGCTTACACAAAAAAATAGGCTATGCTTATGTCGTTTTTATGCTTATTTTAAATATTACCGCCTTTGCTATTTATAATTTTGGTAGCTTTAACCTGTTTCATGGTTTTGCTATTCTCAGTTTAGCTTCCATCATCGCAGGAATGTTACCTGCCATTCGGCGAACAGATGCCAACTGGCTAGAAAAGCATTTTACCTATATGTCTTGGTCAGTAGTCGGTTTATACTGTGCCTTTTGGGCAGAAGTAGGCGTGCGATTTTTTGACATGCGCTACTTTTGGTGGGTTGTAATGCTGGCAACCATGCTCACCTCTGCTATTGGTGGCTACTTAATTTTTAAACAAGGAAAGAAACTCAAATATTACTAAAAAGAGGCTTCATGAGTGTATTGACTATTCAACAATTAGCTAAAAATTATGGTGCTGTACAAGCCGTAAAATCTATATCACTAGAAATCCCAGCAGGAAGCGTGTATGGCATTTTAGGGCCGAATGGAAGTGGTAAAAGTACCACACTAGGAATGGTGTTGGGGATTGTAAG
>JAHDCM010000305.1 GCA_020629895.1 Bacteroidota bacterium | reverse complement strand
TCCATCGTTCAACCGTCCATCGTTCAACTGTCAATCGTCCTCACCACTTCTTCCGCTTAAACCACGACTGCTTTTTAATATCATCTATGATTGAATCATCGTCATCATCGTCTGCTAAATCATCATCCAATCTAAAACGCTCATTAATTGAAGGAGACTTAGAGGACGCACTATTTTTATAACTCCAACGGATCGTGGTATCTTTTGGGCGGAGTGCAAAAGGAAGGGTAAGTTGTTTGCGGGTACGTGTCACAGCCACATAAAGTAGGTTGACCTCCTCATTCAGTTTTTTGATGTCCAGTTTATCTTTTTGCTCCTCTTTTAATTTTTCAATTTTATCTTGGTTAATAAAATCATCGGTGAGGGTAACGAGGTCATACTCCATCCCTTTACAACGGTGTGTAGTCGAAAAAATCATATCCGCTTCCTCGCGTTTTTCGGTAGGAAGGTGAATCCCCTTGAGGCGGTTGACATAATCAGGTAGTTTGTTTTTATACTTTTTTACCATTTCTATCAGCATCCCCATTTCTGTATCTTCTGTTTTTTCGACGTATTCTTCCAGTTCCTCAAAATTACCCATCTTTTGGAGGAGCTTATTTCTGATTCCTTTTTTTCTACCTTGATATAAGTTGAGAACATCATATACCGAAGCTCCTTCATCGGCATAGGTATAAGAGCTGAAGTTGCCCTCGAAGTAAATCTGTTTAGCTGCACGTTTGATGATGACTTGGTCAATAGCGGCATCTAGTAAACTGAGATTCGTGCGGGATAAAACAGCATGACTTTTTTCACTTTGTGGTCGCCCGACTCCCTTGATATAGATGCTTGCATCATAATCGCTAAAAAGGCGTTTGAGATCAAGAAAGCGCATTGCTAGGGTTGCAATTTGCGGATTGAAGCGAAAGCTAGTACTCAAATGAAACGCGGGAAAATCGACCTGTGCGAGTGAATTGACGGCATACCGCCAACTATAAATTTGCTGGTGCGTATCACCTACAATCACTTTTTTAGCGGTTTGTTTGAGAAATACATCCAACATAACGGGAGAGGCATCTTGCCCTTCATCAAATAAAATATAATCGTAGGGAAGGCGAGGAGCTTGAAGTTGAAATTGCTTGAGGTAGAAGTCGTGGGTCATAGGCATTTCGCCCCGATACATCTTCGCTAAAAAAGTACGCGTGTAGTGGATGATTTGCTCGTAAAAGCCTTCAGCAAATTTTTGGGCTTTGGTATCGAGGGTAGAAAGGTAGTCGAGTTCTAGAACTTTGCGGGCAGGACTATTACAAAAGTAGGCCGCTAATTGGTTAATGTGTTTGGCTAGGATATAATTAAAGGATTTATCTTTATTGGGTAGGGTTTCCATTTCGAGTAGGTCAACCAGTTCGAAACTTTGATACCCATTGGCTTGTAATTGGTGTTTTTGACGGTTGAAGGTATGTTTATAAGCGAGTGAATGGGCGGTTTCAACGCGTACATTAGATAAACCTGCTGCTGCAAATCGTTTTTCTGCTTCTAAACGCACCGATTTATTGAAAGCCAAATACAAAATACGAGTATGAGCAGGGCGAGATTTAGCAAGCTCAATGAGGGTGGTTGTTTTTCCCGAACCCGCAACCGCGTTCACTTTCATATTCTTGTCGAAGTTAATAACGGCTTGTTGTTCTGGGGTGAGTGGCATGTATTGGGTAATTGATGTTGTGTTTGTATTAATGAACAAGGATACGCACCTCGTCGGCTTTATCGTGCAATCCTTTTTGAAGTTGACGGGTGAGGCTATCCGTCATTTCGCGGAAGCTCTCCTCATTTTCAGCCAGTTTATTACGAATGTTTTTTTCGAGTTGTGCGCGGTTCGATTTGCTATGAATGACCTTTTCGATGTCGGTATCAGAAAAAACGCGGTTGCGAATAAAGCGCGGCATATCCCAACTAGAAATCCACTCCTTAGTCATGTCACCTACAAAGCCCGCTAGTGGAAGGGCAAGAATGAAGCCTAGAATCCAGCCGATAGGACCAGAAATGAGCAAGGCCATACCGCCGCCGCCTAATAAAGAGGCAAATACAATAGAGACCACCAATACCACTAGTCCTGCAATGCCTTCTAGTAAATCACTGCTTTTGGTATTGAGTGCAAATTTAAGGTCATTGAGTGATAGTTGTGGGGCGATGTTTAAAGAACCAGTTGGGAGGTAGTATTTTTTACAAATTTGGTCGGTATTGTACACTAAGTCGCGTCGAACAGGTTCGAACCAACGTTTACAAGCATTGTATATTTTTTCGGCACAGTCATCACTTTCCAACCAAGTAGAGGCGATATTTTCGGCATAAGGTTGTACTTCACTGAGTGTTTTGAGTCGTCCTTTGCGCCATTCTTCCAATCCTTTTTTGACACCTAGTTCCATCACATTGTCAATAATAACAGGAACGATGGCATCAATAAGGGCGGGTTCGTGTTGGCGGATGATGTCAGGAAGTTCCATTGCACAAAAAGTGTCGATTACACTCATAAACTCTTGGGTGCGTAAATCCCAACGTCCTACATAAGTGAGGCCTTTCGCAATAGCAAAGGCGGGTTCTGCATCAGCAATAATTCGGATTTCTTTTTCAGGAAAAACACTACGCGTAATTTGGCGGACGAAGTCCATTCGGGAAGCTCCTCCTGTAAATAAAAGGGTTTTAGCCATTAGGTTTTCTTCCTCCATTTTTTGGCGGGTTTCTTTGAGGAGAAAACGGAGGGTATCTTTCCAGCTTCGTTTATTATAAGCGTCTAGGCGTTCGCTGATGACCTTTTCGATCATTTTGCGGTCTACCTGCGCGCGGAAGGTATAAATGCCCCCTACATCCACGAGTTTGACAATGGGTTGATCTGCAAAGTCTTCCGATTGATTGAAGTAAGCTTCTTTCGCTTCTCGGCAAGCAATGAGACATTTCGCTTTAAGGTCGCGTCGATCTTTAAAAACCTTACGGAGGTCGCGTCGATCTTTGTTAATAGAAAGGTCAAGGGAATGGTTGAGAATACCTTCGTCAATCATGGCGGCACCTAGTGGAATACCGAAGTCAAATGGTTGGTGTCCACGTCCCCCTTTTACAAGAGTAAGATCGGTAGTAGAAGAACCTAAATCTATAACTAGTACATTGTTGCTGAGTTCGCCGATAGTGAGCAAACCGCCTTCGCGGGCCTGCATAAATGCGGCACGCGATTCGGGAACAACTTTGAGGTGAATATCATCGTCGTTTTGTAGTACTTTTTGGTAAGCTTCTAGGAGAGTGTCGCCTTGAAAAGGCATGGTATTCCAAGCAGATGGGCAGCCAACCACATAAAAGGAGTCCTTTTCTCCTCGAATGGTATTTTTTTCGATGAGATAATCGACGACTGCTTTGAAGAATTGATGGATGGAAGTGCGAGCCTCTTCTTGGCTAAGGTCGGCAGTTTTAAAGCCGATGTCGAGCATTTTTACACCTTGTAACTTGGTAGCTACTTCACCAATTACGACCTTGCCTGTCACAGGATGCTGTCCGATGGCGGTGATTTGTGATTTTTTTCCGAAGATTTCCAGCATTTGTGGGTCTTCGTTTTTATGGACAGATACTTTGGAGATAGCTGTTTCGCCATGCCCTAAGTCAAAACCTATTATTTCACTTATTTCTTTCATTTGGGTGGTTGGAATGTGCGACGTGCGATGTGCGACGTGCGGGGATTTAATGATAACGTCGGACGTTTAGATGTTTAAGGTTCGAGTACGAGTCCTGGTACTAAGAGTTTACCATCTTGAAGCATGGCAGGTTTATGTGTTTTGGCCTTCCGAATACGTTTAAGGCTCTTTTCGAACTCAAACCAAGTAGCAGGAGGAAAATCATTTCCTGATTCGTACTCAACAAAGGTAATCTTTTGTTGTTGTAAGATCGGTTCTAAGTTTTGAATTCTTTCCAGTAGAATGTCAGATTTCTTATTGCGGTAGTCGGTAACGAGTTGGTGCAGGTGTTGTAAGAGTTCGACATTATAGTCTAGTTCTTGTTCTTCTGCTTCTTGGGTGGTGTCTGCAAGTGGTACTGCATCAACGGCATAGTCAATAGAGGTGAGGGCATCTTGAACAAATAAAAGTAGTCGGTCGGTGTCTATTTGTGTGTGGACAGGTACTTCGATATTATAAATGCTTTTTTTGTTTTGTTTGCGTTGCCGCTTTTTTAGAAAGAAATGGTAGCCTTCTAGTCCGAGGGCTGCAATGAGAGCAACCACAATAATAGAATCGAAAATATTGCCTGAAAATAAAAGTAAACTAACAATGGAACCAAGTACCAAAATAAATTGCATTTGGCGGTAGGTAACATTGCCAACGCTTGGTAGTGTACTAGTTTCTATTTTTTGATGCACTTCGTAGGCATTGACAGGTTGAAAGTGGATGGTGGTGATGCTGGTAATGGCCGACTTGAGGGCATCCACCATAGGTGTTGCTACGCGTGCTTGTGGCAGGGTGAGTTCTTCTCGATAGTTTTGGAACAAATTACTGAGGTAGGTACGTAACCTTTCCGATAATTCTTCCGTTTTACTAATTGATGACAACTCTTTTCCTAATTGTTTGTATTCTTCTTGGAACCGTTGCGAAAGATTTTTCATGGTTGATAGTTTGGTGAATACAGTGGTATGTATGCTTTTGTATACAAATTTGTGCTGATTGTTATCCCTTTTTTTTAAGACGCATATAGTATTAACTAGTTACTATCAAAAAAGGTGCGATTTTTGCAGTAAAAATGCTTGACTAAGTCAAGATAGGAATAATATAGTTGCTTATTGACGTTATAAAAGCGACTAATAAGTATTCAATTAATAATGTTTTAGGTTATAGAATTAATAAGGTCTTACAGATTGTTGTAAGGCCTTTTTTTATTTTAGGATGGGACGAAAAATTGTGTGATGAAAAATGAAAAGTTGTGCGATGTGTGACGTACCATGAAAAAACGATTATATCCAACGATTAATGATGCCACCTAGCCGCTGAAACTTGTCTCCATTACCACCAGCGATGACGCTGGC
>JAHDCM010000304.1 GCA_020629895.1 Bacteroidota bacterium | reverse complement strand
GTTTCATCGTTTATCGTCAAACCTTCAATCGTTATTATATCTTAAACGCATCTGTTGGCTCCCAATCCGCTCGCTCAGCCATCACATTGATTTTGGGCTGAATCATAAACACTCCAATCGGAAAAAACCACGTCATAAAAAACTCTCCTACAAAATCACCAAAACGCACCTCTCGCTTCAACTCAACTGTCTTCACAGTCTTAGCAACCACATAAAAACAATAAAAATTACAAAAAATAGAAAAGAAAAAAAGTGGGATAATCCAATACAAACTACTAAAATCCCAATCAGTAGCACCAGCAATCAACTTATTGAAGGCTCCCATAATTAAGCCACGCATGGATAGAAGCAAAGCACAACTACTCAAAAAAGGAATCAAAAGAGCCAATTTAAACAAGCCCGTTTTCACTGTTATTCCATCTGGAATGCGTTTTTGTAAACCATGCACTACCGACCACATCCAACCGTAATACACCAATGTAGCCAACATGCCCACAATAGCATATACCAATAATTGTACATCCATGATGTAAAGCATCTCCGTCGGATTGGCTTTCTCCAGTATTTCAACATTATTAGTAATCTCATTGACCATCCAATTCATCATGACAGATTGCGCCAAAAAAGGTAGGGCAAAGGTGATGAGAAAAAATTGCCAATGTTTGGCTTTTAAAAATAATTGTGACATTTGATTCTATTTTGAGACCATAAATGAATCTCAAAATACAACGAATCAAACATACCTGCTTATATCAACAAAAATTTGACGGAAATAAAGAAATATCTGTACTAATCGAAGCTTTATACGTTTCTTTCTGGACGAAGCACCTATCTTTTTATGACAGTTCTGCCTTTCGCCAATGTTTTCCAATAATACCATAACTAGGTGAGAAAAATAAAGCAAGACCAAATAATCCTCCTACAACTGTTGCCATCGCTCCTGCAATAGAACCATTGATCCACACTGCCAGCCAATAGCCTAAAATAGCTGATAAAATACCTATCAATACTGCTAATATTAGCATAACTGGTAGCCGATCAGTCAGCAAATAGGCGGTTGCTGCTGGCCCAATTAAAAAAGCAACTACTAAAATAGCACCTACTGACTCAAAAGACAAGACCGTAGTCAAAGACACTGTACCCATCAACACATAATGCCAAAAGGTCGTTGAAATACCAATAGCTGCCGCATAAGCAGGGTCAAAAGTCGTAATAAATAAGGGTTTATAAGCCCACCAAATCAGCGCAATGACGCCTACTAACAAAGCAGATAAAATACCTATCGCAACTGGTATTTCCAACACGCCTATCGCACCTCCAATATCCAGTGTCCAACCCACATCAAAAGGGACATAAGCAATTTCTCCATACAAAATACAATCTTGATCTAAGTGGGCATAACTCGCAAATCGAGTTGCCAAAATAACACCTATGGCAAACAAGAAAGTAAAGGTCAAACCAATTGCTGCGTCATTTTGCATCCGCATTCGCTTGGTTAATAACTCTATCAAAAAAGTACAAAGCACACCAAATACTGCGGCACCGATCAATAAAGGCACCGATGAACGAGTACCCGCCAACATATAAGCTAAAAAAATGCCTGGCAGAACCGCATGAGAAATAGCATCTCCTACCATCGCCATTTTGCGAAGCACCAAATAACAACCTAGCAAAGCGCAAGAACTTGCTACCAACGAACCCGTTAATATAATCCAAAAGGCATCCATAAGATTGGTGATTGATTATCTAGGTATTTTACTATCATGTGGATCAGTCGCTGGATAATCTAACAGCTTATCCAATTCTGCTTCTAATTCAGGCGTAATTACATGTTCCATCGCCTCCGCATCATCATGCACATGATCGGGTGCAATCCTTAAATACTTGGTTAAGTACACTTCCCAAAGGCGATGTAAACGAACTACCCTTTTCCCACGCTCCTCTCCTTCATCAGTCAACTTCCACTGATTATTTCCTACTTTATCTAACAACTCTTTTTTAGTTAAAGCAGTCAATGTGCGTTTCAAAATACTAGTCGGAAACTCGCGCCGACTTAGTAATTCGTCAAGGCTTCGAGCCGCCCGAAATTGCTGGTCTCCTTTTTCTGCTATATGATAAAATAACTTTAATACATTTTCCTGATGAATCTTATTTTGGTTGCGTTTCTGAATCACATACTGCGCCCATACGCCCCTTTTAGGAGCTACTAACATCGAAAAGAAGGCAATCAATGATAAGACAACAATCACCCAGGGGCCAGTAGGCATAGCTGTTTCAGTATAAGAGACATAGGCCCCCAAAATACCTGAAATAGCTCCAAAAATAGCTGCCAGTATTACCATCTTAAACAACTTATCCGTCCAATAGCGGGCAGCAGCGGCAGGTGTAATCAACATCGCCGACATCAATACCACACCTACCGCTTGAATACCTACGGCAACAGTCAATACAGTAATTGTTGCTAAGACGATCTCTAATAGTCGGATGGGTAAACCAATAGAATGAGCAAAATCAGGATCGAAAGACAGCAGCTTAAATTCTTTGAAAAACAAGATTACCACAAGCGTCATTACGGCACATAAAATACCAAAGACCCATACATCCGAACCAATTAATGATGCCGCTTTACCAAATAAAAATTTATCTAAGCCCGATTGAGCCGCATTGCCCGATCCTTGAATGGAGGTGAGTAATAAAATGCCTACTCCAAAAAACACTGACAACACAAGTCCGATTGCCGCATCGGGCTTTATCCGAGAACGATTACTAATAAAGTCAATAACGATCAACGATAGCCAACCAGTGATAGTAGCTCCTACCAATAAAAATAAGGGATTTTTAGTCCCTCCAATCATAAAAGCAAGACATACCCCTGGCAAGACCGAGTGCGCAATCGCATCGCCTAATAACGCGCGCTTTCGCAAAAAGGTAAAACTACCGACTACACCTGAGCAAATTCCAAGCAATACCATTCCCAATACGACATAACGTACATTGGGATCAGATAGGCTTAAAAATTCAATCAGGTTTTCCATTTATATTTTTGTTTAAGACCATTCAGTTTTCTCTCAACGAAGTGGGCTATTATCCTCCCGCACTGGAAAGGTATTCTCCCTGATCAGTTCCCCTATTTTCGCCAATACATTCATTTTTCCACCATAGGTTTCGACGAGTAGATCTTGTGTAAAAACTTCTTCCTTTGGGCCACAAGCCACTAGTCGCGTATTGAGCAATACAAACCAGTCAAAGTACTCATAGGCTGATTCGAGATCATGGTGAACTACCATAATCGTTTTCCCTTCTGAACGCATCTCAAATAAAAGATCAACAATAGCACTTTCAGTAGTGGCATCAATACCTGCAAACGGCTCATCCATGAGGTAGATATCGGCTTGTTGGGCGAGTGCGCGGGCTAGGAAAACCCGCTGTTGTTGCCCACCTGAAAGCTGGGCAATTTGGCGATTTGCAAAGGCCTCCATGCGTACCTTCTTTAAACATTCAAAGGCAATATTTCGATCTTTTTTAGAAATACGTCGAAACAAACCTGTATGACGATACCGTCCCATCAACACGACATCTAAGGCACTAGCAGGAAAATCCCAATCGACCGATTCACGTTGTGGTACATAACTTACCTTTTGACGTACCTCATCCAGTGGTTTTCCAAACAATTCGGCATGTCCACTACTAAGTGGCACTAAACCCATGATAGCTTTTATAAGGGTCGATTTCCCTGCTCCATTCGGCCCAACAATCCCCACCAATTTCCCTTTTGGAATGGTAAAATCAGCATCCCAAAGGGCGGGTTTGCGGTTATAAATCACCGTCAAATCATGCACTTCAATAACTGGATTTGGAACGTTTACTATCATGTTTGTGATTTGCGTTTGAACGATGGAACGATTAACGTTAATCGTTTAATCGTCTCCAAGAGCTTCAATAATACGTTTTACATTATGTTCAACCATACCGATATAAGTTCCTTCTTTTGTACCCACTTCTCCCATTGCATCTGAGTATAAAGAACCTCCATTTACTACATTATGTCCGCGTTTTTTACATCCCTCTATGACAGCCTCCATTCCTTTAGAAGATACCGAACTTTCGACAAATACTGCTTTTATCTTTTTATCGCTAATCAAATCAACCATCTCTTGTACATCCTTCAATCCGAACTCTGCCGCCGTCGAAATGCCTTGTAAGCCTTTTACCTCAATATCATAAGCCCTTCCAAAGTATTCGAAGGCATCGTGTGCCGTAATCAAAATACGTCTTTCTTTAGGAATCGCTTGAAAAGATTGCTTTGTTGTTTCATGTAATTGTTTAAGTTGCTCCACATAAGCAGCTCCATTTTTTTCGTAAGTCGCTGCCTTTTTATCGTCCTCCTCTTTCATTGCACTTGTAATTTTCTCTACCACATATACCCAATTCTCCACATCAAACCAAATATGTGGGTCGTATTCTTTCCCCTCTTCTCCTCCTAATTTTATTTTACGTTCTTCGGGTATCGCCTCTCCTACTGCTACTACTGTTTTTTTCTTAGCCAGTTTTTCTAATACCTCTTCTAGTTTAGCCTCTAAATACAAGCCATTATAAAAGATCATATCTGCATTTTGTAGCATTCGCACATCTCGTGGGGTGGCTTTGTAGAGGTGTGGATCGACACCTGCCCCCATCAAAGAAACAATTTCGACTTCCTCGCCTGCCACATTTTTAATCGCATCACCAATCATGGAGGTAGTTGCGACGACAAGTAGCTTTTTATCAGCTTTTTTCTCGGCTGTTTGCGCTTCCTTTTTTGTATCGTTTTTTTCTGTTTCGGAGGGGCTGGTTTTACATGCTATTTGTAATAAAAACAAGGCACTTATAAGGTAAATAATACCTGATATTGGAAAATGTGAATGTACTTTTTTCATTTGTTATATTAATGGTTAATACACAAAGATAGGGAAATAATTTGATTCGTGAAAATAAATTTTTAGACTAGTCTAAAAAATGTGTGAGGTGCGATGACGGAAGGCAAACAGCCAGAGGCTG
>JAHDCM010000303.1 GCA_020629895.1 Bacteroidota bacterium | reverse complement strand
ACAAATCTGTCAATGGCTTTCCCTCATAAAAGTCCAAAATTTTTACTCGAAATATATACTCGTATTTGGCTTGTTTCAATTGCAATTCGGCTGCAATCAAATTATTCTGTGCTGTAAAATATTCTAGAGCATTGATCGCTCCTAAGTCATAGCGTTTTTCCGCATATTCCAACGATTGTTGACGGGCTGTTACATTGCGTTGTGCAAAAACATATTGTTGGGAGGCACTGCGCGCATCTAAGTAAGCTCGTTCAATTGTTTGGCGCAAATTATTCGCTACAATGGCTTTTCCATATCGTTGATTTTCGATATTGATTTTCGACTGGGCAATGGCATTTTTAACACGGTAATTATTGAAGATTGGCACATTCACATTGAGGCTTAAACCGTAGCCCAAATTATTACTCAATTGCTTCAAATAAGGGGTGTTTTCGAAAGAGGGAGAAAGTGTAAAAATAGGTTCGAGACTTTCGGTAAATAAGATGGTTTGTGTAATTTCTGGCTCAATAGTCTCATCCAATTGCCGAGCAAAAGAGGAATAATTGGTACCCATAGAGGCACCTAAAGAAATGGTTGGGTAACGCGCTCCTTCTGCAATTTTTAAATCCTGTTCTGCAATTTCTCTTCGCAATTGTGCGGCTCGGATAGTCGGTTGTAAATCTAAAGCTCTTTCATAAATCAAACTCGGATCACGCCCTTCCAATTCTGACAAACTAGGTGGCACAACTGCTGGTTTTTCTACTTCCATTTCGCCATAAAAATCTAGCACCTGTGATAGCACCAAATAAGCACTCGCAATTGCATTCTCTCCATTCACAATATTCAGTGTATCATTGGCCATTTGTGCCTCCATATTCAACAAATCACCCGCAGGAAGCAAGCCAGCACGTACCAGTTTATTCGTTTGCTCATAACTTTTTTTTGTCAACTCTGCTTGCTTGTTTAGTACTATTAGCTGTTCTTCTGCTAGTAAAATTTGCAAGTAGGCTGATAGGATATTAAAGTCCAAATCATTCAAATAGACACTTTGATCGGTTTCAGACAATGCCAACTGTACTTTGCGTTGTTCAATTGTATTTTTGCGCTGCATGCCATTAAACAGCGTATAAGTACTTCCGACTGTCCACTGTTGAGAACGGATCGTTTCAGTCACAAAATTATTCGTAGAAGGGTCAATACCACTTCCTACATTAATGCCATTTCTCAAATTGGCATTCGCATTGGGCAACATCTCGCGCCTACTCTGTAATAAATTCGATTCAGCCGATTGTACTCCTAAGCCCAACTGCTTCAACTGTACATTATGATCTCGTGCATATTGTAGGCAATCTGCTACTGACCATACTTTCGTTTCGGTGCTTTGCGCCTCTACTGTTCCTATATACAAACAAGCCATCATTACTGTCCCCCAAAAAAATCGTTGAAATAGCTTCATAACATCCTAGTTTATTTTTTCCTCTGAACCTTGAAATTACGTCAATTTCTGAAGATTGGCAAACAAGGAATGAGGATTAAATAATTTTACATTTTTCGTTGCTTCTTTTTGTCCCTAGCTGTGTTAGAAAGCCTCGCATCTGTTGGCTCGCTATAGGAAGTATGCCTACGTTTTCTGCCTTGCTAGGAACAAAAATAATCTACCCAAATAATTGTAAAGTTATTTATCTTCATTCCCAAGCAAAAAAAAAGGGAGTACCTTTTCGATACTCCCTAACAAATAATCAATAGGTTATGACATGCAATTTTTATTAGAATTTAAAACCAATACGCCCAAACAAATACATGCCATCTGATCCCATTTGTACTGAATCATTAAACCCTCCTTGATCCGTCCAGCCATCATATTGAGGAGTCGGAGAAGCATTTAATAAGTTATTAGCTCCGATAGTAAGGTTAAGTTGATCTAAGATTTGGTAACCTACACTCAAATCCAATGTACCTGCCGCCTTATACACATCCGTTGCCTTTTCATAAAGTGCGTCTGCTTCTGCTTGGTTGGTCGCTGGCGAGTCAACCCATTGGAAATCTTGTAGTTGCACCTCACTAAATTGTGTCCAGCCAATCGAAGCGCGTAATTTATCTCGCGTATAAGCCGCATTAATCCCAAATTTGAAATCAGGAGCCGCCGCCTCCAAGTAAGCTTGTGAGAAAGGACCAAAGAAGGTAAACTCATTCAAACTACCCGAATTGATGGCTTGGATCTCGGTATTATTGATATTTCCAGCAACGCCTACATCTATCGAAGAGTTATCACCTATCAAGGTACGATAATTCAATACAATATCCACACCAGTAGTACGAGTATCCACTCCATTGGCAAAAAATTGTGCTGCTTCTGCACCTACTCCCAAACTAGCGGCGTCAAAAATATCAGTCAAAATAATACGGTCTTTCACATCAATCATATATCCGTCAATCGTTGCTGTAAAGCCCGACTTTTTGAAACTAAATCCGACTGCATAGTTTTGAGCCGTTTCTTCTTTCAATGACTCAATACCAAATGCTTTAGCTACCGTACTTGTATTTGAGGCTAAGAGGGTACGTAAAGAGGAGTTTCCTACGATATTGTTAAAGAGTAGGTTATAGTGAATTTGTACGAGTGAAGGGGCCCTAAAACCAGAAGAAAGAGAAGCTCTTAATGTTAAGAAATCAGCTACTTTATAGCGAGAAGCCAATTTGTAATTAAAGGTATTTCCAAAGTCGCTATAATTTTCATATCGCAAAGCCGCGCCCACTAAGAACGCATCCGTTACATTCAATTCAGCGTCTCCATAAAATCCGATATTTGAACGATTACGATCTACTTCATTGGAAGGACTATACCCTGGAAAACCCTGAGAACCTCCCGAAGGTTGTTGTCCAAACTCATTGATATAAGGCGATTGGATAGCCGCATTGGTGATCGCTACCCCATTGGTATCATAACTCGCATAAGAGGCTTCTTCTCCCGCAAAAATTTGGAAATTTTCTGCCCTAAATTCAGTACCAAAAGCAATGTTTAAACCCGAAAGGACATTGTCATTATACTTCGAAAAATCAAGTGAAGTGACATTCATATTTAAACTATGTCCTCCTGCATCAAAATCAGTAGGAGAAGCTGCCCCTAAAGAGGCATTATTGGAGCCAGTAATAAAATAATGGAACCGATTATCACCATAAGTATGACTCAGATTAGCACTCCACCCTCTTTGCAATTGGTGACGAATACCCGCTGTTACCGAATTATCAACAATCACTGAAGTAATATGTGGTGAAAAACCATTGGGATAGAGACTAGGTACCGAACGCGAATCACCATCTTCACTATCTGGGCCTGGCGCACTTCTCGTAAACGCAAAAGCATCTGTATCACGATGTCCACGTCCACCAAAAGCGTATAATTCGGTATTGCTTGTTAAAGGCATCGACATATTGGCCATAAATTGGAATTGATCTACTGCAGCCGAGCCATAACCTTTCCGCCACGAAAAACTAGGACGCAAGGTACGTTGTCTTGTTAAATACTCAGCAGTGACATTCATATAACCACCTTTATTGCCTAATCCAGCACCATAGTTCAAATCAATTTTAGTCGTGTTACCATCAAAGCTTTTTTCTTCCCCATCAATACGATTTTTACCTTCAACATTGAATAATTCAGGTTCCCAACCATCTTGTGTATCAAAAATCTGTTGGGCAAAATCTCCTCCTACATTTGTACTATAAGCTCCATAAGTAACACCACCCGACAAGCCATCGGTTTGATCTTTCAAAACAATATTGATGACCCCTGCAATGGCATCCGATCCATACTGTGCCGAAGCCCCATCACGCAATACCTCTATTCGCTTAATTGCCGAAGCAGGAATCGCATTCAAATCCGTACCCGTATTACCACGTCCTCTTGTACCAAATACATTCACCAACGACGATTGATGCCGTCTTTTTCCATTAATTAATACCAACGTTTGGTCAGGCCCCAAGCCGCGCAAAGAAGCAGGATCAATATGATCTGCCCCATCTGATCCCGACTGCTTCGTCGCATTAAAAGAAGGAGCCGCATACTGCATAATCTGGTTGATTTCTACCTTTCCGCTGGCATTGGCAATCTCGGCCACATCAATAATATCAATGGGTGCTGGCGAATCGGTTGCCGAACGGTTCGCATTACGCGACCCTACCACCATAATTTCACCTAATGTTAAACCCTCTGCCAATGTCACTTTCAATTCATTCTGTCCCGTCAAAACAACCTCTCTTGCATCATACCCAATATAGCTAAAAGAGATCCTAGAAGTAGAAGAAGCGACTGTCAATGAAAAAGCTCCATCCACATTGGTTGTTGTGCCATTATCTGTGCCACTTTCTACTACATTTACCCCCACAATTGGCTCTCCATCGGTATCCACCACGGTACCTGTCACTGTATGCTGCGCCATTACAAGGGTACAACTTACCATTAACAACATAAAAAGTATTAGTTGTTTCATAATCTGTTTTTAAATAATAAGGAAATGATGTCTAACACAATGAATTTAGGAATGTAAAATGTGTTGTTAGACAAGGAGGCAGGTCATACCATAGTAAGATAGGAAAAATGTATTAAGTGTCCAAACAGCACCCCCAAACAATGATTTATTCATCCAGTCATTTACTCATTAATACGTTTTACAAAACGTATCTACTCACTCATCCATTCATTCCTTCATCAAATACCCTGGGCGTGTCGTGTATCAAAAAAGCGCAGTATTTTGCGACCAGCGAGGATGCTGGCGAGAGTAAAATACTGCGCTTTTTTGATACACGTCGGGCTATCCGTTTGTAGTTGTCTCATAGCAGCTAGTTCAGTATAGTCCTAGCAGTGTCTTCCGCTGTCAGCCCTGCTAGTCCTTACTTCACAAAAGCAGCTACTTCGCCAAGCTACCACTACTATCCCTCACGCACTACTTCGCCATCTCCAACTGATACTTCCGCTTTTCGGCTCCTTCACCCGTCTCAAACCGCATCTGCAATGTTTGTGCATCCTTATGCGCATCCTGTGTGCCATCTCCAAAATCAATATCAAATAGA
>JAHDCM010000302.1 GCA_020629895.1 Bacteroidota bacterium | reverse complement strand
GTTCAACCGTGAATCGTTCAACCGTGAATCGTTCAACCGTGAATCGTTCAACCGTCCATCGCCTTCCACATACAAATCGCCGAAGCTGGACAGATAGTGCTAAACTCCTCCGATTGTTGAACGGCTTTTGGTACACTAGCACGATCTATTGATTGATAACCAAGTTTGACAAAAAAGGGGGCTGCGGTAGTGGTGAGTAAGTAAAAGGCAGATACGTGTAAATGCATCTTTGCATATTGTTCGAGAGCGACAATAAATTGTGTGCCGAGTTGCCTACCACGATAGGCGGGAAGTGTGACGACCGAGCGAAGCAAGGCAGCACCATCGGCAGCTAACTCTAAGCCTCCTATGACCATTAAGTCCTTATTGGCTGCTTGTTGGAAGCCAAAAAAACGGATATGCGCGCCAATATCCACAACGGGCAGTTGTTGGCTGGCAACAATTTGTTTGATCTGTGCTAAATGTTGTTCGGTTAAAGGTATTAGTTGCATGACTTTGTTTGGATCTATTTGCCTTCACTAATGAAAGGAAGTTGTTCATTTGGTAAATTCTCCATCAGAAATCGTTGTAAGTTTTGCGACATAATCTTATTGACAATCTCATTAGAGCTAAGTCCATATTTCATGTCCTCAATTTCTGCTGCCGTCCAAAGGTCGAAAATATCGCTAGGATATTCCAAAAAGTTTTTCAAATCGTTAGCGAGGCTATTAAATTCTTGGTGGGTCGGATATGTATCAGGTGGGATCACCATCCCATCATAATCTGAGCCAATACAAATGGTATTCCAGGCACTAGGATCATCAATGGCTTCGATAGCCGCAAAGATATTAGCCATAATCACTTTGACTAAAAATTTGCGACGCTGAACGGAACCAGGAACCACTTTTTTATGAGCGTCTTTTGCCCTGCCACCCATTAAGCGATATTTATCAAGCATAATCCCAATCATACCATTTGATTGGTGAATACGTTGTACATCTTCTTTTGCCAAGCTAATCGTCCAGTTATTGAGGTAAGACTTTTTATTTTTACTGATATTATCATTCTTTTGGTACTCTTTATCTGTCCAACTAAGATTGGTAACAGTACTATGGCTCGAAATAATAGGAATCGTATCACCTTGTGCTGCTAATGAGTCTAAATAAGTATAATATTCTTGTCGCGATTGTAAGCTCATGTGTTTTACATCCACTAAAATGCGCTTTCCTTGCTCCTTATCAAGCATTTTATGTAATACTTTTCGGCCAAGCGGAGTAAAGCCTCCATCACTCTTTTTTTGTACCCCAAACACAAGTTCTTGAGTACCTGTAAAGGTGCGAGCATGTCCACAGATACCATTCCAAAAGAAATGATCTAAACCTAGAAATAGAACAGGGTATTTTAACGTATCTGAGAAGCCTTCAATAAGTGGGCGAGTGCCTTTGAGACGATCTACATTGTTTAGAACAAATTGGTGATAATTAGGACTTTCTGTAATATCTTTGTCTATGGAGACAGAGTTTCCGAGTGCATGCGCACCTTCAATAGATAGGATAACAGCGAGGCGATGTGGGTCATTATTGACTGCTTCAAATTGTTGTTTGGTTTTGATAATTTCAAAAAAATGAGGCACATTATTAATATAATAGGGTTTGTTTTCTCCTTGAATGACAAATTGTAAATTTGCCGCTAAATCGGCATAATAATTCATCTCTTCTTTAATAATAAATTCGTAGCTTGTTTGAACACCCGATAAGCAAGCAAAAGTGTGTACCCCTTTTTGCTTGATGTTCAAGAGGCGCGGGTGAAGCATTTGGCGTTCAAGGGGGGTTAGTGATAGGCAAATAAACCCAACATTCCCTTTTACCAATGCCTCAAAATTGGATTGTGATCGTCGAGGTAATTGTTCGGTATTTTTGATAAAAAAGTCGGAAATATCTTCTTCGCAATTATGTTCAATAAGTTCCCAATGACTCGTTTTTTCAATATGACGAGAATTAAATGGTTTGATACTTGAGTGAACATGTATGTCTCCAAAAGGTGGGTTGCTTTGTGCATTTGCTTCATATATTTGAAGTCCTGTGATAAGCAATAGCGAATAAAAGAGAAAGATATATCTATTAGACATAATGAAAGATATGATGAAAGAAATGAGGAGTATGTGTGAGTACTAAAGCAAAAATAAGACGAGTGTTGTGTTACTTGAGAAGAAATCAACATACTTCCTGTTTTCTTCATCCAAATGATTAACCTTAATTGTTTTGAAATGGAAACAAAATTAAATATCCCTTTTTTTGATGGACATAATGATACCCTATTGAGTGTTTACCTACCAAGTAGAAGTGAGGGCCGTCATTTTTTTGAAGAAAGTACAAAGGGACATATAGATTATCCGCGTGCGATGCGCGCCAATATGAAAGGAGGCTTTTTTGCGATGTTTACAACTCCTCAAAACGGTTTAGAACCGACCATAGATGATGTGGTGCAACAAACAAACGAAGGATATGAGATGGAACTTGCCCCTCCCATAGATCCACAATATGCCCGAATGTTGACCGTAGCCTTAATGGCGAAGTTATTTCGGTTAGAAATTGAATCAGGAGGGAAACTAAAAGTGGTGCGTACTATTACCGATTTGAAAGAGTCTTTTTTTCAAGAAGGGGTGTTGAGTGCGATTATGCATATTGAAGGGGCAGAAGCAATTGATGCCGAATTTAATAATTTACATGTACTCTATCAAGCAGGTTTGCGTTCCATAGGGCCTGTATGGAGCCGCCCTAATATTTTTGGAAATGGTGTGCCGTTTGCTTTTCCTGCCTCTCCAGATATAGGAGGTGGTTTGACTTTTAAGGGACGTGAGTTAATTAAGGAGTGTAATGAATTAGGCATTCTAATTGATTTATCACACCTCAACTTAAAGGGCTTTAAGGATGTTGCGCGTATTTCAACTGCCCCCTTAGTCGCTACACATTCTAATGTACACGCTATATGTCCTTTTACCCGCAATCTACTAGATGAGCAATTACAATTGATTAAAGAATCAAATGGAATCGTAGGAATTAATTTTTATGTAGGGATGCTCCGTGCTGATGGGAAGAATGATCAAGCAACTCCCATCAAAGATATAGTACGACATTTTCAGTATGTGGCGGATAAAATTGGAGTAGAACATCTGGGCTTAGGGTCGGATTTTGATGGCGCGCTTATTTCCAATGAAATCAATGACGTGCAGGGAGTTCCTAAATTATTACAAGGGTTATACAAGGCAGGCTTTTCAAAAGAAGAGATAACAGCCATTGCTTATAAAAACTGGTTTCGAGTGATAGAAAATACTTGGAAGTAAGTGCTTTATCTATTATAAAGCCTATCAAGTTATCTTTATCTTTAATGAATTTGTATGGTTTTTTGTTTTATGCTTAGTGGGTTGGCTATCAGTAATACTAGATATGATAGATAATGTTTTTTATCTGTTTTTTGAAAAAAAACGAAAATATGCGGGAAAAATAGCAGGTTCATAAGTCATTCTTATATAGAGTATGAATTTCTTATAGCGTAGATTTTTCCTAATCCTTATATTTTAACTATGAATATGTTAGAAAATACGACATATCAAGAATGGTGGCAACAATATTTGGCTGGAGACCGAAAGGCCTTTGGTGAATTCTATATGTGTTTTCATCGAAGACTAACCATTTACTGTTTAGGGATATTGAAAGATCATTCGTTAGCGGAAAATGCAGCATCAGAAGCTCTTACGCGTTTATTAGAACATGATGATCCCAAAGGAATCAAAAATGTAGAAAGTTGGTTATTTAAAGTCGCCCGAAACTGTTGTTTTTCACTCACCTCTATGCAAAGTCGTAGAAAAAGCATCTGGGAACAGGTGTCTTCTATTTTTACGAAAATGATGCCTCATCAAGGAGAGGCAAAAATGAAGCAAAAAGACTTGCATACTGAAATAAAACATATTTTGAATGGGCTAGAATATGAAGTCTGGCAGCTATCTCAACAAGGGTATTCTAATGAAGAGATCGCAGCTAAGATTAAAATAGCAGAGAAAACAGTAGCCAATAATAAATCAAATGCGCGTAAAAAGTTAAAAACGGCTTATCAACACTTGAGAAAGCAGTTGTAAGGATGTTAGATTTGAATCATTATCAATATACAATGATTGTCCTAGTTTTCTTAAATAAAATATTCCTGATAACCAAAATCGTATGACCCAAACGAATTTATATATACGAAATACCATGAATAATCATCATTATAGTTTCGAAAAATTAGCCGATTATGTGGATGGGAAGGTAAGTGTTGACCAAAAGGAAGCCATTGAGCAACACGTAGAGGCATGTGAAATATGCCAAAATATACTTGAGGGAATTCACCACCATTATACCCATGTTAGTCCCTCACGAACGGATATAGAAAACTATTTGGATGGTTTTTTAGTGAAGCAACAAGCTCTTATTGAAGCCAAACAACAAGAAGTTGGAGGCACTAGAGAGCGGGCTAATGTTCGATCTTTAAACGCAGGAAGGACTAATGTATGGCTAAAGGTAGCTGCCATATTGCTTTTGGGTGTTGGCGTACTAGGTATATATCGGATCATGGCACCTACCAGTTCACCTTATCAGTTGGCTGAACAGCATTTGGAAGAGAGCTATCCAATGCCTACTATTAGAGGGGGGCAGGTGCTAGAGGGAGAAAATGAACGTTGGCAAGCTGTTGTAGATGCCTATCAAAAAAAGGACTATACGATGGCGACTACCCTTATCGAAAAAGCGATTTTAGTAGATGGAGAGGCAGGTAAGCGTTATTTTTATCTTGGACTAAGTTATTTACAACAAGACCCACCTCAAGCCCAAAAGGCGATTGCGCCACTTCAGAAGGTGCTTGCCTCGAAGAATCGGTATCAGGAACAAGCGGCTTGGTATTTAGCTTTGGCGTATTTGGGTAGTGATCAGCTTGAAAAAGGAAAAACACAATTACAACAAATTGTTGATAAAGAGACATGGAAGGCAAAAGAGGCAGCAGCGTTGTTAGGAGATTTGTGAATGACAGACGATGAAACGATG
>JAHDCM010000301.1 GCA_020629895.1 Bacteroidota bacterium | reverse complement strand
ACAGGCGAGGCGAAAAAGGACACGCCCAAAAACAAATCATTAAATTTTACAAAATATTTAAAGTTAAGGAAACGTTTCTGTGTCCGTACTTTGTTATGCATACAATATTCACTATTTAATCAAAACTTACTGATGGCAAAGCGCAAGACTATTTTACCAATCATTATTTCTTTATTATTTGTTATATTTTCTTTTTGTGATACTTATGCACAAAAAGAGGCATTTAAGATTTCAGGGGCAGCATTAGACTCTACTGAAGCTCCTATTGTTGGTGCAACGGTATTGCTATTACATGCGCAGGATTCGGTAATGGAACATTATGCTATTACGGATGTAGATGGGCTTTTTGAATTAAAAACAAAGCAGGCAGGTCATTATCATTTACAAATATCTTTTGTGGGTTATGGGACTTTTAAACGGGCGATTCAACTAGTAGCGGACGAGCCAATTATTAAATTAGGAAATATTGTATTGTCTCCTAATCAACAATTATTGGATGGGGTTACGATTACTGATACTTTTGTCCCCATTGTAATGAATGGAGATACAGTGGAATATTTGGCAGATGCTTTTAAAACAGTACCTGATGCAGTGGTAGAAGATTTATTGAAAAAATTGCCTGGTGTAGAGGTCGAAAAGGATGGTACGATTAAAGTGGGGGGCGAAAAAGTGGATAAGGTGTTAGTAGATGGGAAGGAATTTTTTGGACAAGATAACAAAGTGGCTACTCAAAATTTACCTGCTAATATTGTAGAGAAAGTGCAGGTATATGACAAAGCTTCCGCAACGGCCCAATTTACTGGCATCACAGATGGACAAGAAAGCAAAGCTATTAATTTGAAGTTAAAAGCAGATAGAAACCGAGGGATGTTTGGTTCGGTACGCGGGTCTTACGCGTATCCTGATCGTTATGAAGGGCATTCGGGTGTTTATTATTTTGATGATAAATCGCGGATGAATGCCCAATTGAGTGCGAATAACACTAAGCAGGATTTTAGTTCTACCATTCGTATGATGCAAAATAATCCACTGGAAAACAGCGATTTACCTGAAGATGTTCAATTGGGTGCCTTATTGGGACAAATAGCAGCCCCTACTGGACTAAGCCAGAATTATATGGGGAATCTTAGTTTGAATCGCGAAATCAATAAAAAGCTAACACTAAAAACCCAATTAAGTAACGATTTTCATGACTCTAATAAAGAGCAGCAAAGTGTTCATCAAAATTTTACAACAGCGGTGCCATTTGAAACAAATCGTCGCCTTTTTCAAGATTCAAAAACCAATCAATTGGCAGGAAAATTTAATCTCACTTATAACCCAAGTACAGAACAAGAGTTGACGATTGATGCCGATTTAAAGAGACGGCATTTTACGGATCAACAAGATCAAAATGAGGTTTCTCAAATTCCTATGACGAATCAATCTATTTCGGGGCTTAGTCGCTATTTGTTACAAGGGCAAGTTCCTACTTGGAGAACAAATTTATCTTATCGTCAGAAACTACAAAAAAAAGGACGTTATTTGACTATTGACTTGCATCATCAAGGGGGCTTAGATAAGCAAACAAATAACATTGATAATCGGCAGGCAATACATAATAACGACTCATTAACTAATACTACTTTCCACTCGCAATTGCAGACGAGTGATATGCAAAACGTTAGCAGTAAGGCTACGATCAACTATTCGGAACCAATAGGCGAAGCCAAATATTTGGGTATTCGTAGCACACAGACCATCACACAGACCGAACAAATTAAAAATTTTGAGGATTTTGATAACGATTCAGATCGCTATATTTTTAATCCTAGTATTTCTTCCCATTTATCAAGAACAGCTTGGCAAAGTCAAGTAGCAGGACAATTTAAAATTTCAAAACAAAGCTTTCATCTAATTACTAGCCTCGCTTACGAACATAATCGTTTAAACAATTTGTTTCAAGTAAATGAGCAACAAGACTTACAGACATATCATTATCTATTACCAAGTTTTTCTGTGAAAAAATCATTTGAGAATAGCAGTAATCTTCAACTAAATTATACTACCAGAACACTGCTTCCTAATTTAGCCCAGTTACAACCGATTATCAATAATACTAATCCGCTTTTCACACAAATTGGGAATCCTAATTTACGACCTGAGTATATGCATCAGCTTTCGGGTAATTTTATGCGGTATAATACTTTTCAAGACCGATTATTTTTTGTTGGCATGCACGCCAATTATGTGGATCAAAAAATCATTCAACACATTAGCATTGATGCGAATTTGAAACAGCAAGCACAGCCTGTTAATTTTGGAGATAGCTGGGCGGTTGGTGTCAATTTTAATATCAATGAAGGAGAAACGATCAAAAATATACCTATTCAACTAAGTTGGCAAGGGGATATAACCTATCAACGCAACCCACAACTTACTAACAATGTGCGTAGCATTGCGAACATGACGTTTATCAATAATGCATGGGAGTTAGGATTTAATGATTTATTGCAGGAAAAAGTAAGCATATTATTTACTTATGATTTAGGAGTGAATACCTTTAGCTACCCCTCTAATTCCTTACTCAATCAAGTACAATTAGACCATACTTTTCAGACGAGTGTTGATGTCATTTTTTCAGAAAAATTATATTTCATGAGTGAGTATCGGCTCAATACGAATAATATGCAGGAACAAATTTTTCATTATTGGGATGCTTCGCTTCATTATACTTTTTGGAAAAAACGTATGAAAGCTTTTATTTCTGCTAATAACTTATTGAATCAAACGAATGTGGTTAGGCAAACGGGAAGTGAAACACAGGTAAGTCAAACTACTACTAATCGTTTGGGACGGGTTGTTTTATTTGGATTTGAATATAAGATTAAGGCGTTTCGGAAATAAAGTTGCATTACCCCAATTTCCCTACCACAAAACCTGTTGTCCAAGCTGCCTGAAAATTATAACCACCTGTAATCCCATCCACATCTAACACTTCGCCTGCAAAGTATAAATTTTGGCAAACTTTACTTTGCAGGCTCTTCGCATCTACCGACTCCCAACTAATTCCTCCACAGGTTACAAATTCTTCTTTGAAGGTTGTTTTTCCTTGTACCATGTACACATCGTTTCCTAGTAGCTGTACTAATTTATTGATTCCCTTTTTACCCAATTCTCCCCAGGGTTTACGCTCATTCAGCCCTCCTTTTTGCAGTAAGAACAACCACAATCGCTCAGGTAATTGATAAGGACGCACATTACGTAATTGTTTCTTGGCATGTTGAGTAGCTAAATCGTTCAATTCCTCTCGCAATAATTCTTGGTTCGATACCGCTGCCCAATTGATTTGTACCTTAAAGTGATACTGCATTTCAGCCAAAACCCTAGCCCCTAGTGCAGATAATTTTAAAATAGCTGGGCCACTCATTCCCCAATGTGTTACGAGTAAATCTCCTTGTGTTTTTAACTTCGTTCCTTGAATGTGTACCAGTACATTTTTTGCCACTACTCCCATCAATTCGGGAATGGTTTCGTTGGGCATATTAAAAGTAAATAAGGAAGGAACAGGCGGTTCTATATGATGTCCTAAATCAGCTAACCAATCAAAGCCACTCAACTTTGGTGAACCACCAGTAGCCACAATTACCTTATCAAAAATACGTGGTGCCGCCTCTCCTTTTATGATTAGCTGCAATGCTCCATCATTTAATTCGCGTATGTTTTTTACCCCCTTTCCAAGTTCAACACTAATGCCTAATCTTTGCACCTCTTTCCACAAACAATCAATAATGCTTTGCGATTGATTCGAAACAGGGAATACACGATTATCGGGTTCTGTTTTAAGGGCAACTCCTCGATCTGTAAACCATTGTTGGGTGCTGTAATTATCAAAGGCTCGAAATAACTTTTTTAATACCCTCCCTCCTCTTGGATAACCCACCACCAATTCGCGTATCGTCGAACAGCCATTGGTGACATTACATCTCCCTCCTCCCGAAACTTTCACCTTTGCCAAGCACTTTTTTGACTTTTCTAATAAGGTGACTGCTGCTTTGGGATAATTCGTCTTTACTTGAATTGCCGCAAAAAAGCCTGCGGCACCTCCGCCTATGATTGCTACTTTCATAAGGCAAAAATACAATAAAAAATGGATGATGGAACGATACAGCCTAACCGCTGCTATTTGTTGTGATTACCACCAGTGATGACGCTGGCGGTAGCTCTGTTGGATGTTCCATCTAAAACGTTAATCGTTCAAACGCTTCCTATAATGCCACCCATCTGTATAAAAACGTAAGCGTGCATTTTCGGTATAATACAACTTATCAATCGGCTCAAAATACCACTCACGCATCTTAAATGACCGAATATAATCCTTCTCCTCATTATAAACCGATTGTAGCCAGTACAATTCACGCGGATTCTCTAAATCCTCTTCCAATATATAACGATCAATCACCTTCACCTCCATCAACATTTGATCCAGATAACCATTGTCCTGATAATCTAATACAAAGGTATATTCTTCTAACATCCATTGAAATTCAGGATCAAAGGTAGCCACGCCATAAGCTTTCAATAAATAACGATTTTTATAAGTGGGCAATTTATAAAAAGAACCCAAATAAAAATGCGTTTGAATATGTTGGTGATAGCCCTCTTCATTCACTGATTCTTTTCGCACCTTCGCCTTAATCGTCTCAACCTCTACTCGCTCCACCACTTGCATTTCTCCCTTCATAAACATGAGTCGTTTGAACAATGCATGCACCGCTGAGTCCACTTCCGTAGGCATTCCAAAGATGCTTCCTCCTAGTGGATAACGACAATATTGACTAGGCATGATGGGTGTTAATTTGGAAACATCTACCGTATTGACTAGCTCCAAGCCTTCTACCATATAATTTTGTATCACTGGGGCTAGTTCATCTTTATGTAATAGCTGTACGCTATCACTCGTTTGCTTCAATAGGTCTTCAAAAATGGTATTTGGCGTATTCGGTACATTTATTCGGTATCCATCGCTTGCATCGGCCACAGAAATACTGACTGCTGGATCACAAGGCGCAATTTCTTTCGG
>JAHDCM010000300.1:2801-5077 GCA_020629895.1 Bacteroidota bacterium | reverse complement strand
AGAGGAAAGAATAAATCCTTGCTCATATCCAGAAGATATAAGCAAGGATTTTTACTTTTGTAAGAAGTTATACACCTCATACATTAAACAACACATATTATCTCTTTCTTTTACCAACTATTTCCTTTACTTCAACAAGTCTCTGATTATACCCAAGATCACTTTAAAGCAGATTTAATAGCAGGTATTACTGTTGGAGTGATGTTAATTCCGCAAGGCATTGCCTATGCCTATCTGGCTGGTTTACCTCCTATATATGGCTTATATGGTGGCTTAGTTCCGCTTTTTTTATATGCCTTATTAGGTACCTCTCGCCAACTTTCTATTGGCCCCGTAGCTATTTCTGCCCTTTTGATACTCGCAGGTGTCAGTCAACTAGCCACACCAGGTAGCCCAACTTATATCAGTTTAGTACTTACTACTGGTCTGCTCATCGGCATCATGCAAGTCGCGCTTAGTTTACTACGCATGGGTTTTTTAGTCAACTTCATTTCTCACCCTGTTATTGCAGGTTTTACCTCTGCCGCTGCCATTATTATTGTGATTAGCCAGCTCAAAGATTTTTTAGGAATTGCTGTTCCCTACTTCACTCATCCGTTTGAGACACTGAATTATATTTTGGCGCATGCTTCCGAAACCCATCTAGTAAGTGCTGGTATTTGTTCATTATCCATTCTATTTATCTTCGGATTACGAAAAGTAAGCAAAAAAATTCCAGGCCCTTTATTAGCGGTTGTGATTAGTATTCTACTCAGTTGGTGGTTTGACTTTCAAGCAATGGGCGTATCAATCATTGAGGAAGTACCTGTTGGGCTACCCTCATTTGAACGACCTCTTTTAGATGTTACCACGATTCAAAAATTATTACCTACTGTGTTGATGGTTACAGTTATTGGAGTTGTAGAAAGTATTGGAATTGCTAAATCACTAGCTTCCAAACACCGCAATTATACCATAGACCCCAATCAAGAATTACTAGCTTTGGGCATCTCCAAAATAGGCGGTAGTTTTTTCCAGGCCATTCCAACTTCTGGCAGTTTTACTCGTTCAGCAGTCAACAATGATGCAGGAGCGCAAAGCACTGTTGCGTCTTTGATAACGGTACTTTTAATCATATTCACTCTCTTGTTTCTTACCCCCGTTTTTTATTACTTACCCAAAGCCACCCTAGCCGCTATTGTATTATTAGCTGTCGTCAACTTATTTGATTATACAGAAGCCCTTCATCTTTGGAAAACGGATCGCAGTGATTTGCTGATGATGAGTATTACCTTCTTCACGACGCTACTCTTAGGAATTGCTGAAGGGGTCTTTATTGGTGTCCTACTTTCTATTGGTTATATTTTATATCGCAGTACTCACCCCAATATCAAAGTAATTGGAAATATACCAGGCACCACCTATTATAGAGATATAGACCGATTTGAAATAGACTACCCAACAGGTAATATGCTCATTGTTCGATTTGATAGTCAATTGTATTTTGCAAATGCCGATTATTTCAAAATGACTATCTTGGAACTAATCGACCAACAAGAACAGCCCATTTGCTACCTATTCTTAGATGCCAAAAGTATTTATGATATTGACAGTAGTGGTTTACATGCCCTTGACTCTTTACACGATATGCTGCAAGCGCGCAATATTCAGCTATACATTGCAGGAGCTATTGGGCGATTTAGAGATATGGTTATTAAATCAGGACTTCGTGAAAAAATTGGAAATGAGTATCTTTTTTTATATTTACATGACGCAATCGAAACACATCAAATGACAAAAGAAAAATAAAAGTGGCATAAGAATTGAAATAATTTTATATAGATTAAAAACACAAATGCATTCCTATGAAACCTATTGCCTCTATGCTTATCATTGATGATAATGAAATAAGTAATATTCTTGTTCAAAAGCTTATTGACTATGAACAACTGACAGATCAGGTTCAAACCTTTCAATACGCGCAAAAAGCGTTAGATTACCTCGCTACAATTAATCAAGAAAACACATCCTTTCCTGAAGTCATCTTCCTAGATGTCAATATGCCACAAATGGATGGATGGGAATTCTTAGAGGCATTTAAACACCTACCTAACTCTCAAAAAAATAATTGCAAACTCTTTATGCTATCCTCTTCTATTAGCGAATCCGATATAGAGAAAGCAAGCCAATACCAAGAAGTAACCGAATATGTCACCAAACCCATTACGCGAGAAATACTCCAAGAAATAAAAGAAAAATACTTTTCTGAATCTTAATACAATACATTTCGTAAGTAA
>JAHDCM010000300.1:0-2701 GCA_020629895.1 Bacteroidota bacterium | reverse complement strand
CAGATGGGCAACGCCCTGATACACCAACACGAAGAAGAGGCCTTACATTATTATTGTAAAGCCCTAGAAATGGCAAGTCCCCAATCCGATATAAATGGCGAACTGCTTTTCAAAATTGCACAGCTACACTTCAAGAAAAAAAATTACAAAAAAGCCATTGAATTCGCCCAACAAAGTCTAGCCAATCATGATACACAACAAATCAATGAAGAACTAGCCCTACTATTACTACTCTTAGGAAATGCTTACCTTGCAACAACGAATACTTCCCAAGCTACCGAAACAGCTCGCAAAGCACTAGTAGTAAGTAGTAGTATCAAAGCCTCCCAACAAATAGCGACTTCTTTTCTACTTATTGGTAAAATTCATAAACAAAAAGGAGAATTTTCCAAAGCTATTCACAACCTTCAAAAAGGAATCCGAGAAGCCGAAAAACTAGTCGATCAACAATTAATTGCCCAACTTTACAACCATCTTAGCGAAGTATATATTGACCTTAGTAATTTCGACAAAGCACTTGAATACTCCATACGTGCCTTAAAAATAGCACGCGAACAAAACGTCCCATCACTCATTCGGCACAGCCGCAATAATATGGGCATTGCCCAACTGCATAAAGAAAACCTCCCTCTAGCATTTCTAAATTTTAGAGAATCACTCACCATTGCCGAAAAGCTACAAAATCCCGAAGCAATTGCCTCCGACCACCTGAATCTGGGATGTTTATTTGCAAGCAATGGCGAAAGTTTCAAAGCACTAGACTACTTTCTAACAGCCTGGCAACAACTAGAAAAAAATCCGCATAAAAACAAAGTACTCTTATTCCAAATACTCCACCAGATGGGCATTGTTTTCATCCAACAATCCCACTTCGAACTCGCTTACAAAAAGCTAAACCAAGCCCTTGCCATCAGTCAAGAAATTGCCAATCCACTCTATAAAGCCAATGTCTTACAAAGTCTAGGCACCTTGCACTACAAGCAAAAAAGCTTCGAAACAGCCTATCTCTACTTTTTTGACGCGAATCAATTATTTCAAACAATCAACCAACAAAGAGGCATAGGTATTGCACTCAACCTACTTGCCAACTGCACCAAATCACTCCAACAAACCGAACAAGCCTTTCAATATGCCTCCAAAGCTTTATCCGTTAATGAAATTATTGATAATAAAAAAGAACTCGCAACTTCCTGCCTAATTCTTTACCAACTATACAAAGACAAAAAATCTTTTCAACAAGCACTACTCTACCACGAAAAATATAACCAACTCAATGAAAAACTCATCAATCTCGAAAAAAGAAAAGAGTTGAAAAAACTCGAGATGCAATACAAAATGAAACAAAAAGAAATTTCCATTGCCAAACTACAACTACAAAACCTACAACTCTCCGAATACAATATCAAAGAAATTAAAAAATTTGCTAGTATTGCCTCTCACGATCTACGAACCCCACTCAACCACATCCAAAGTTTTGCCACACTCATCAAAGAGCGTAGCCAAGAATTACTCGACGAAGATAGTCTCCAGTTTCTAACCATTATCGAAGAATCGTCTAACCACATGGCACAACTCATCAAAGAGCTACAACAATACGCCAACGCAGGGCTAAACGAAAAACAATCTGTACTTATCAATCTCAATAATCTCATAGATGACATACAACTTTTATTACAAGATATCATCCAAAAAAACGAGGTGACAATCCACACCGATTCACTCCCCGCTATCTACTGCCACCCACCAGACATTCAAACAATCTTTAAAGAACTCATCACTAATGCTATCAAATTTAGAAAACCCGATACCAAGCCCGTCATCAAAATTGGCGTACACAAAGAAGAAAATTTCTACATCTTTAGCGTGAAAGATAATGGCATCGGAGTTGCCAAAGAATACGAAGACAAAGTATTTGAGCTATTTCGTAAACTCCACACCAACGACCAATATCCTGGATTCGGAACAGGACTACCAATATGTCGTAAAATTCTTCTCAACTATGAAGGTCAAATTTGGTTGGCTCCCAATAGTCAAAATGGAGCTTGCTTCAAATTCTCCTTCCCCATTCAACAATAATACAAATCAAGACAGCCTCTAAAATAATTCCATTTATCCATTTGCAGAATCAGTATTTATGCTTATTTTCGTTTAATTCATTTGTTATATTTTTTAAACTTAGACAACAATGCAAATACCCGAAAGACTTATTGACTCACTCAAAGAAATCAAAATTTGGATTGAAAATGATGAGGAAGGAGCAACACTCGCTATCTCAGCAGAAGGGAAAGTAGAATCAAGCAACTGGAGCAATCCTGAATTGCGTTATATAGAAAGTGAAACCCCACCTCCACCCGGCATTCACCCCTTTGATGTGTACGAGTTCGAATTTTTCGCCACTCCTCCACAAGTAGGCGAAACCTATTATATGGAACCAACCGACATCTCTGCTATCTTTAAATGGCGTGGACGCGATCAATTCCAAAACATGAAACTCATTCGTGTCAAGTCACAAGCAGGTATCAAAGAACTGCGTGTCGAATTAGGTGGTGCAGGTACCCCACTTGATGCAGATACTAATTTAGAATCCTAATAACACTTACAGCACCCCATTTTTAAATAGTTGGGCGTGCCAGGTATAAAAAAAGCGCAATAACTGTTTTACGGTTACTGCGCTTTTTTTATACCTGTCGGGCTATCCGCT
>JAHDCM010000299.1 GCA_020629895.1 Bacteroidota bacterium | reverse complement strand
GAAATAGAAAGGTAGTGAGGCACGACTAGCAGGGCTGACAGCGGAAGACACTGCTAGGCGTAATCGCCGAACCCCTTTTCTATGAAGCAACTACAAACGAATAGCCCGACCCCTGCCCCAAAAGCGCAGTGACATGTAAGGTCATTGCGCTTTTGGGGTAGGGGATGCGCCCAGGAAATGATGATAGGATGATTGGGTGATTGGATGGTGGGATTAGTGGTATTCGAGGTACTTATCATTTACATTGCCGTACTTCAAAGAAAAAATATCTTTCACATAATTTTGATATACTTTCCACGGAGCTTCGGAGCCTTGTTGAGGAAGTACATCTAGGGCGCGTTTGATATAGCCCGCATCGAAATCAAGCAGGGGTTCAACCTCAAATTCGTTAGGGTCGAAGCGCGGGGTACAGGTGGTATAACCATTTTTATCCATATAGTTGAGGAGCTTGGCAACGAATTGGCAGTTTAAATCACATTTAAGTGTCCAAGAAGCATTGGTATAGCCAACTGCCAGTGCCATATTGGGGATGTCGCTAAACATGACTCCTTTATAAGCCTTTAATTTTCCTGTATCAATGATTTTGCCATCTATTTTTGCTTGTACGCCACCCATGATTTGAATTTTTAAGCCTGTTGCAGTGACAATGATGTCGGCATCTAAATGCTTCCCCGAATCAAGTAAAATACCTGCTTCGGTAAATTCTTTGATGGTATCTGTTACAATTTCTGAGCTTCCTGCCTTGATGGAGTCGAAAAGATCATTATCTGGTACTAAACAAACGCGTTGATCCCAGGGATTGTAGGTGGGATTGTAGTGTTTTTCTTCGTATTTCTCTCCTAGTGTTTTTTTGATTTCTCTTTTAAAGAATTTGCGCATTCGATCTGGCCATTTGCGGCATAGCTTGTAAAAGAACATGCCTAAAAGAATGTTTTTCCAGCGGACAAGGTGGTGGGCGGCTTTAGCAGGAAGTACTTTTTTCATGACATTGGCAACAGCATCTTCACGAGGAAGATTGGCGATGTAGGTGGGCGAGCGTTGTAACATGGTTACTTTTTCCGCTTGTTTTGCCATTTCGGGTACAAGGGTGATCGCTGTTGCTCCACTGCCAATGACAACTACTTTTTTGTTGCTATAATCTAAACTGGTATCCCAATGTTGGGGGTGTATAATGGTTCCTTTGAATTGGTCGCTTTTGGGAAAGCTAGGACGATGTGCTTGTTCGTAATTGTAGTAGCCGCTACACACAAAAAGGAACCTTGCTTGTATAATTTCATGTTTCACATCTGGATGGACTGCTAATTGTAGTTCCCAAACTTGCTGCTCACTTTTCCATTCGGCAGCGATAACTTTATGGTTGTATTGGATTTTTTTGTCAATACCAAACTCGCGGGCTGTTTCTTTGATATAAGAAAGGATCGCAGGGCCGTCGGCAATAGCTTTTGGGTCTTTCCAGGGGGAGAAGGAAAAGCCGAGCGTGTACATGTCGGAGTCGGAGCGAATGCCAGGGTATTGAAATAAATCCCAAGTGCCTCCCATCGCGTTACGGGCTTCGAGAATGGCAAAGGTTTCTTTGGGACATTTGTCTTGTAGGTGGTAGGCGGCACATATACCTGATAGACCTGCCCCTATAATTAAGACATCATATTGAGAAACATAGGTACTCATGCGTTATTTGAGTTTAGGATTATTAGCATGACGAGTGGCATCTCGTTTCGTTTTTTTATCGAGGTTTTTGCGGAGGGCTTGAGTGAGGTCGATTCCTGTTTGATTGGCAATACACATTAGTACGAATAAGACATCGGCTAGTTCATCGCCTAAATCGGGTTTAGGAGCATCTTTTTTGAAGGATTGTTCGCCATACTCACGAGCCATAATACGGGCAACTTCGCCCACTTCTTCGCATAGTACTGCCATATTGGTTAGTTCGCTGTAATAACGGACTCCTATGGTGGTGATCCATTCGTGAATGGTTTCTTGTGCCTCGCGAATGCTAAGCGGCGGGGTATCGGGATTAATAAATTCCTTCATTTATACTTTGTTCTTTGTATCAATGATAATGGTAACTGGCCCATCATTTAATAAGGCTACTTTCATGTCGGCTCCAAATTCTCCTGTTTGTACTTCCTTGCCAATTAGTTCGGAAAGGACGGCCACAAATCGTTCATATAAGGGAATGGAAATGTCGGGCTTGGCAGCTTTGATATAGGAGGGGCGGTTTCCTTTTTTGGTGCTGGCGTGTAGGGTAAACTGGCTTACCACAATGACTTCGCCTCCTGCATCTAGTAAGGAGACATTCATCACACCATTAGTATCGGGAAAGATACGAAGATTGGCAATTTTTTTGGCTAACCATTGAATATCTTCCTCTGCATCGGCATTTTCGATGCCCAATAATATCAATACTCCTTTTTGGATCGCTGATTTTACGTTTCCTTCAATAGTGACAGAAGCGTGTGAGACGCGTTGTATAACTGCTTTCATGCTTATTAATTCTTCTTCATTAAACCTTCAATTTCCTTGTAAATCTGTGGATTATCAGGTCGTTTGGCATTAAAATCTACAAGTTTCCCTTCTTGGTCAATTAATACAAATTTGGGAATGCCTTGTACCATATAATCGCGTTTAATTTGCAGCACGCGATCTTTAGGGGCATGGTAATGGTGTCCTTCTAATTGCTCTTTGTCTAAAAAGGCTTTCCACTTTGCTTCGTCTTTATCTACGGAAATGTACAAAAAGGCAACCTCTTGCCCCTCGAAATGTTTTTTCAACTTTTTGGAATGAGGCATTTGACGGCGACATGGGCCGCACCAAGTTGCCCAAAAATCCATATAAACGACCTTGCCTTTAAAATCGCTGAGTTTTACTTCTTTACCAGTGGAGTCTACTACCGTAAAATTAGATGCTTCGGCTCCAGGTAAATATTTCTTATGTAAGTTATAGTGGAAGTCTACTGTTTTTTGAAAGGAAGGATGTTGGTTTTGTGCTTTAAATTCCTCGTATTTAGGAATAATTAAGGCCGCTTTTCCTTTATTGGCTCCAATAATGAAATTGGCTCCTAAAATAAAAGATAAGGAATGGTCTTTTAAACGTGTTTTAGCAAAGTCGAATTTATCGACAAAGTAATTTTGCACCGCGTAGTTTTCGGATTTTTTAATCACCTCTTCGTTAAAGTGGTGATGCACATAATAATCAATAAATTGAGCATATTGCGGAATAGTAAATATCGCCTGTTGGTTATTGAGGTCAACTCCTTCTAGGAAAGAAAAATAGTTGATAGGATATGTAACAGTGTCTTTTTTATTGCGAAAGAGTTTGATGCGTTGATAAGGATAGGACATAAGTGTTAATGCATGGCTGTACACAATGACATCGGTAATATGTGCCTCAAATTCTTTAGAAATAGGAGCATTTTTTTTATAATCGGATAAGGCGGCTAACTGTGCATTTTTGGTGCTATCGTGATAGGCTTTATAGCTGGTGGGAAGTGATTTGCGAAGCATTTTTTGATTAATCACTGTTTGGTTTTTACGAACAAAATTAGGGGCTACTGTTCGTAAAAAGTTATTGTCATTTGCACCATCTCCTATAAAAGAAATAAATTCGGGGCTCTTCTCAATGCTTGGATCATAGGTGATTTGCATCGAATCGCCTGGCTGAATAAAAATAGCCTGTTGATATTTCTTGCCTTCATGTACAAAACTAGCAGGAACAGGGACATCTAATTCAAATTTTATTTCAAAATGCCCCTCTGCTGATAAGGTATCGGTATATTTCTCTATATCCCTTGTATCAAGTGGGTTTCGAGCAATTTGCAAACTCACCGTATTGTTTCTAGGGTTATTTACCTGCCCCTGAATTGTTACAAAATCTTGTGCTTGCAGACTCAAAAAAAACAAGCAAAAAACGAGTGTCAATATAGTATTTCGCATAATCTTTACAGTCACGGTTGAAATGAAAAAACAAAAATAAGGAAAAACTAAGCACAAAAACGTAATTTTGCGAAAACAGATTTAATGAATCGGAATACGATTTATAACTACTTAGTACAGTCTAAAAAGAACAAACAAAAGCTACTGGCTGTTCTCATTGACCCCGATAAAGTGGTCGAACAGCAGTTAGCACTCCTTATCGAACAAGCAGTACAAGCCAAAGTAGACCTTTTTTTTATTGGAGGAAGTCTGATTATGGACAATCAGATAGCACGTTGGATTCAACAAATCAAAGCGGCTTGCTCCATTCCTATCATCATATTTCCTGGAAGTTACCACCAAGTTAGCGAACAAGCGGACGCTTTATTTTTGCTTTCCCTCATTTCTGGGCGAAACCCCGATTTGTTGATTGGACAGCATGTTTTGGCGGCTCCCATGCTTGCGCAAATGGATCTGGAAATTATGTCTACGGGCTATATTCTAATTGATGGGGGCGCGCCTACAACGGTTTCTTATATAAGCAATAGTACGCCCATTCCTGCTGATAAACCGCCCATTGCTGTTTGCACAGCGATGGCAGGAGAAATGCTAGGCATGAAAATCGTTTATCTAGACTCAGGAAGCGGTGCCAGACAACCCGTTTCGGCTACTATGATTCAGGCAGTAAGTACCAATATCCAAGCCCCACTAATAGTAGGAGGCGGGATTCGAAGCCCTGAACAAGCGCGCAAAAGTTGCCAAGCAGGAGCCGATGTGCTTGTTATTGGAACAGCCTTCGAAAAAAATCCCCAATTAATGGGAGAAATTGCAGCCGCCATTCATGCCGTAGAAGTGAAGGTATAACCGTATGTTTTTTACTTGGTAAGAAACTTTTTACCATCAAAAATAGTTATCTCACCGTTTTTAACGATAAAATCAAGCTATTTGAAAGGACGAGTATTACAATCAACTGGTAGTTGGTACCAGGTACAAACCACCAATGGTGACATCATCGAGTGCCGTATCAAAGGGAAATTTAGATTGACCAAATCTAAGGCAACCAATCCGATTGCCGTAGGAGATCGCGTAACAATCCAAATGGAAGAAGGACAAAATACGGCTGTTATTTGCGAAATTGAAGAACGACACAACTATATTATTCGCCAATCGCCTCATAAAAAACA
>JAHDCM010000298.1 GCA_020629895.1 Bacteroidota bacterium | reverse complement strand
ATGGCAGGAAGATTAGCGGCTCCAATGACTTGTACGGGGGCATCGAGGTATTCGAAGCAGTGTTGGCTAATTTTTCCTGCTAGACTTTCGGCAAAGGAGTTGTTGGTGGGTTCTTCAGAAAGGATAAGGACTTTATTGTGTGTTTTGACGGAATTGAAAACGCGTGTTTCATCAAGTGGTTGGAGGGTGCGGAGGTCTACAATTTCGACTTGGCCTGGGAAGTGGAGGGAGGCGTTTAATGCCCAGTGAACGCCCATGCCGTAGGTGATAATGGTAAGGGTTTCGCCGCTTTCGATTGTTTGTGTGTTGGCTTTTTGAACAATATTTGCTTTTCCTAATGGTAGAATATAATTGCTGGCGGGTTCTATGTTTTTAGATAGTTCGGAGCCAAGTACTTTGCACCAGTATAGCCCTTTGTGTTCGAGGAATAGAACGGGATTAGGATCGAGAAAGGCGGCTTTGAGTAGGCCTTTGGCATCGGCAGCATTGGAGGGGTAAACGATTTTGATGCCTGGTATGGTGAGTAGGGTTGATTCGATAGAGGCAGAATGGTAAGGGCCACCACCACCATAGGCACCAACAGGAATACGAATGAGGGTTTGAATGGAGAATTTACCATTGGAAAGGTAGTAAGCTTTGGAAAGTTCGCTTACTAATTGGTTCATAGCGGGCCAGAAATAATCACCAAACTGGATTTGTGCAATGGGTTTTAAGCCTGCGATGGCCATACCCATAGAGGCTCCTACGAGTAGGGCTTCTTGAATGGCGGTATTGAATACGCGAGGGGTGCCAAATTTTTGTGCTAAACCGACTGATTCTCGAAATACGCCTCCTAGTCTTGCACCAATATCTTGCCCATAAAAAATGGCTTCGGGGTGGCGTGCCAAAATTTCTTCCATGCCGTGTAGTAGTGCTTCAATGAAGAAGACGGTTTTTTTGTTGGCAGGTCGGCGAATGCCTGTTTCGTGAGTGATGGAAGTGGGGGCGAAAATATGATGCTGAAGGGTGTCGATGGAAGGTTCGGCTAATTCGAGGGCTTCTTCAAAGCGGATTTCTATTTCTTGTTGTACGGTTGCTTCGAGGTTTTGTAAGGTTTGTATGGAAACACCTTTGGCAAATAGTTTTTTGCGAAGTTTTAGAATGGGGTCTTGTGCTGCAAGGGTGGTGAGTTCTTCTTTAGAACGATAGCTTTCTTTTCGTACTCCTGAAGTGTGGTGTCCTAGTAGGGGAACCTGCACATGTACTAGTAGTGGTTTTTGTTGGTGACGGACAAAGTGTACGGCTTCTTGTATTTCGTTTAGTGTTGTTTCGAAGTCGGTTCCATCGGTAATGTGTAGGCGGTGGAGTTGCTTAATGCCTGCTACGTATTCGTAGGCATTGCTGGTGCGGGTTTCTGTGACACTTGCCGAAAGTGTCCAGTTATTATCCTGAATAAGAAATAGAACGGGTAGCTGTTTGAGTGCGGCAAATTGGAAGGCTTCTGATACTTCGCCTTCGGCTACTGCACCGTCGCCCATGGAGCAAAGTACGATGGCTTTTTCGTTTGGGTTTTCTAGTTGTTGTACTTTTAGTGCGTAGGCAATGCCGACTGCTTGTATAGCTTGCATGCCCGTAGCACTAGATTGTGGTGGAATGGTGGGGGTAGATGGATGTTTGTAAGCTGAATGGGCATAATAGGTGCGTCCTCCTGAAAAAGGATCAGCGGCTTTGGCAAGTAGTTGGGCGAGTAGTAGAGATGGGTTGATACCTAATGCCATTAGTAGGGCATCGTCTCGGTAGTAGGGGCAGCAGTAGTCAATGGCTTGTAGTTGCCAAGCGGTGGCCACTTGAATGGCTTCATGTCCGCGAGCGGTGGCATGCACATATTTACAATCTTTACGGTATTTATCAAATAGTGCTGCCATGTATTGGGCAGTGAGCATTTGATGATACGCGCGTAGTAATTGTTGTTTGCTAATACTTGTAAAGCGTTTATAGTCGTCCATGTTAAAGGGGATAAACTAACAAACATTAATTAGTAACTATCTCTTTATCAATGGTTAATATAACGCATTTTTGCGTTTTTTACACTATAATACTTTACAATTTAATAATTTTTTATCTCCAATGTATCCTTCTAGTACATCTCCGATTTCTACTTTTCCGACTCCTGCGGGAGTACCTGTGAAGATGAGATCGCCTTGTTGGATAATAAAATGTTTGGAAAGGTAGTGGATAAGGTAATCGAAAGAGAAGAGTAGGTCGCGAGTATTTCCTTTTTGTATGGTTTCGCCATTTTTGAGGAGGGAGAAGTTAATGTTGTCAACTGGTCCAGCTTCTTCTAGTGGGATGAAGGTGCCTACGGGAGCAGAGCCATCAAAGCTTTTGGCAATTTCCCAGGGGTGTCCTTTTTTCTTGAGTTCTGCTTGCACATCGCGGGCGGTAAAGTCGATACCTACGGTGATTTGGTCGTAGTACTTGTGTGCAAATCGCTCGGCGATATGTTTTCCATTTCGGCAAACTCGTAGGACAAGTTCTACTTCGTGGTGTATGTTTTCGCTAAATTCGGGATGGAAAAGCGGTTTGCCTCTGAGTAATACTGCGGAGGGTAATTTGCAGAAGATAAGTGGTCGTTTGGGAACGGGATTGTTGAGTTCTTTGGCATGTTCGGCATAATTGCGGCCAACGCAGAATATTTTCATGGGAAATAGTTAAAGTTACTTTTTATTATATAAGCTCATGGTGCGCTCTACCCCAATGGCTACAAAACTCTCAATGATTTCAATGGCGCGATTGATTCCTTCGGGGAGAGCTGCAGCTTCGTCATCTTTCCATTTTCCTAAGACGAATTGTACTTGTTTTCCTCGTGGGAAATTGTTGCCGATACCAAAGCGTAAGCGGGTATATTGGTTATTACCTAATACTTCTTCGATATTACGTAGTCCATTGTGTCCGCCTGCACTTCCTTTGGAGCGGAGACGTAATTTGACAAGTGGTAAGTCTTTGTCATCTACAATGATGAGTACGCGTTCTTGTGGGATTTTATATTGCTGCATCCAATAGCGGACTGCTTTGCCACTTAGGTTCATATAAGTGGTGGGTTTGATCAGTACTAATTCGCGTGATTTATAGCGTGCAGTTGCTTTAAATGCATGGCGTTCTAAGGAAAAGTTAGCATTGTATTTTTCAGCGAGTTGATCTACCACGTCAAAACCGATATTGTGTCGGGTGTCGTCATATTTATCACCCACATTTCCGAGTCCTACAATTAAGTATTTCACGAGTTCTTCGTTTTGGGTAGTCGTTGTTGTTTCAGTACTAGTAGTATTAGTAGCAGACGACTGTTTGGAAAAAAGAGAGCGTAACCAATTTAGCATGGGGATGGGGCGTTTTTTAAAAAATAGAAGCCAATAACCTCACACAAGGTTATTGGCTTACTAAATAAGTGTAAAGGATGGTTTAGTTTATCCTTCTTCTTTGCCTTTTGCTGCTTGTGCGGCACGTAATGCTCTTGTAATTTCGACAGTAGCAATTGGAAGATTGGGAGAGCTGATGAATTCAACATTAGATAAGTCAATATCTCTTACCCGTACTGACTTTCCTAGTTCGAGGTGAGAAACATCTAGGCTAATTTCATCTACCAATTTATCAGGACTTGCTTTGATACGCACTTTACGTAAGTTAAGCATCAATTTACCCCCTGCTTTTACCCCTGTTGCTAATCCAGTTAGTTTGATTGGAATATCTGCTATAATCGGACGATCTGGAACCATTTCCTGAAAGTCGAGGTGTAATAATTTGTCTGTTACAGGATGAAATTGTAAATCCTTTAATAAGGTACTATACGTTTTTCCCTCTACTACGATATCCACTTTTTGAAAATCAGGCGTATAAACAATATTTCTAAAGGTATTTTTATGCGCAGAAAAGTGAATATTTTCACTTCCTCCATAAATAATACAAGGAACATGATCTTTTTTGCGTAGTGCTTTGGTTCCTTTTTTACCAAGATCTTGTCTTGGTTCGGCATTAATCGTTATTGTTTTCATTATTCTTATATAAACTTGATCAATTAATTTTTTTCTTTTTCCATGAACAAGGAGCTAATAGAACGATGTTCGATGACTCGCTTGATAGCTGTTGCGAAAAGGGCTTCTACTGGAAGCACTTTTATTTTTTTGCTTTTTTGTTGGAGTGGTATCGTGCCACAGACCGCTAGTTCGGTGATGACAGATGCCTCAATTCGATCATAAGCGGGACCTGATAATACAGGGTGTGTACAGATGGCTCGAATACTTTTGGCTCCATTTTCCATAATTACTTTGGCAGCACTACAAAGTGTTCCAGCAGTATCCACAATATCATCGACAAGTACCACATCTTTTCCTTTCACATCACCGATTAGGGTAATGCCTGCTACTTCGTTGGCTTTTTCTCTTCGTTTGTCACAAATGACAATATCTAAGCCAAATGCTTTACCAAAAGTACGCGCTCGTTTGGTACTACTCACATCAGGTGCCGCAAAAATCATATTGCTTTGATCTAGGCTTTCTAGGTAATCTAAGAATATGACTGAACTATCAAGGTGATCAACAGGGATGTCGAAAAAACCTTGAATTTGTGGTGCGTGCAGATCCATTGTAATGATGCGATTGGCACCTGAAGCTGTCAAGATGTTTGCAATGAGTTTGGCTGCAATAGGAACTCTTGAGCGATCTTTACGATCTTGACGGGCATAGCCGAAGTAGGGAATAACTGCGGTGATATAGCCTGCGGAAGCTCTTTTGGCAGCATCAATCATTAACAGTAGCTCTAGCATATTTTCGGCAGGAGCAATGGTTGACTGTATAAAGAACACGTAGTCACCTCGTATTGAGTCGCAGATTTCAGGTTGCATTTCTCCATCACTAAACTTCAACAGCTTTGTTTCCACGAATGGAAAATCCTGTATCCTTGCAATGCTTTTGGCCATTTTTAGGGAAGCACTGCCTCCCAAAATTTTTATTCTGGAACTCATGGAAGGTGCTTTTGGGGTGCAAAGTTAAGGATTTTTGTTTAAAATAAATAATGATTGTAGCTTACATATCTAATTAACTGTTGAAATTTTGGGGGATTGCGTGAGGGATAGTAGTGGTAGCTTGGTGAAGTAG
>JAHDCM010000297.1 GCA_020629895.1 Bacteroidota bacterium | reverse complement strand
CCTTCATCAGCCAACTGTTGTATTTTACGTACTACCTCCATCCCTGCAAGCACCTTACCAAAAGCCGCAAATCCTTGCCCATCTGGGTTCCGCTGTCCACCAAAATCAAGTGACGGTTGCTCCCCAACACATATAAAAATCTCCGAACCAGCGGTTCCAGGTTCCAAACGTGCCATTGAAACAATACCGTCTTTGTGTAAAATACCCGTTTGAGCAGTCGTTTCATGCTCAATAGCAGGCAATTCCAATGGATGATCACCATCCATTCCCAAACCTCCTTGTATAACCTCTATCTTTATTTTATTATCGGGTTGGTTATCCATTCGAACCACTCGATAAAAATGCGCCTTCCCTTCTACCAATCGGTTTTCCTCTACATACTTTAGAAAATTGGCAACAGTAATGGGTGCTTTATCAGAATATAATACCATTTTGATGGTACCATGAGTGGTTTCTATTTCTACAATAGGGCGTTTTTCACTACAAGAAAGTGTAGCAAATAGAATAATGGGAAGAAAGTAATAGAGGTAGTGAGGCATGGATATTTTTATCTTAACAAAACACTAATTAAGCTCTTGCAACTTTTCCAATAACCATTTTCGCTCAGCAACAAGTTCCTCATTTTGAATGGTTTCTTGGAGGTTTACTACTTGATCAAATTTCTTCTTTTGTTTGAGCTTGATAATTTTACTTAGAAAGTTAATAAAATTTCGGTTAGTTGTCTTATGATTTCGGGAAATATGTTTGTTGCGATGAATAAATACACGCAGTGTTTTAATGGTATTATGTAATACAAATAGTTCATCGGTTTCGTAATAAATTTTGATGAGTAATTTGCGAGAATCAATTTCATAAAATGGGTCATCATACTTTTTGCCTAGTAGTTCAATGGCATCATCATAGTTTTTTTTGTAAAAATAAAGTTGGGCAAGGTTGTAATGCATTACATCTTGTGGATAAGTAGCTGCAATACTACCACTATAAGACTTGATAAATTTTTCTACCCAATCAAACATTCCCAAACGTAGGCCAACGGTTACCATATTCTTAAAATTGCCCTGTGTAATATCCACTTCTCGTTTGGTAGCGACATAATGGCTTATTTCTTCTTGAAATAATTCAAAAAGATGTTGATAATAAACTTCTTCCCCTGCATTGATTTTCCAAACACAATAATTCTTGGCAAGTGTGTACAACATCTTTTCATCAACATGTTCAAACAAACTAAAATGCTCCCGCATAAGCCGACAAAACTCCCAAAAGTATGTCTCACTATCTTCTTCAGTTAACATTTTATATCCATTATAATAGATGGAAATAACGGGAATCTCTATATATTCTGAATGTTGGAGTAACTGTAATACCTCCTTCAATAAAGGGTGTTCAAATTCAGTTGCAAAATTATTACTTGTATTGGCGATAAAACAAGCCAGTTTCAGTTGCTTAACTATAAAGAAGACATTTAAACTCTGTACGCGAGCTTTTAAATTATAATCAATGGTACGCTTATTATCTAGGCTAAGTAAAAAAGCATACTCTCGCTCAATTAGAAGCTGATTAAGGAAAAATTCTTCGTTTTTTTTGGGATTTTGTTTCTGTAAACGATTGATTCCCTGCAAAGTATCCTTTAAATGACGTAATAGAGCATGGTCGTTATAAAATGTGGCTAAAGCTAGTTTAGCAGGAACTGGTTTTCCTTCTTGTTGAATTTGCTCTATAAAACGTTCTACTAACTTTAATAAATCGGACATCGCATGACGAATACGTAGATCATCATAAGCTTCATTGGGAAATAGAAAGGCGTACACTTGTTCACGCGCTAACTCTGGCGCATCAAATATAGGAGCATATTGAAGTAAGTAATCGCAAAAAAGAACTAACCGTTCATTTTTATTGAAAAAAGGAGAAACAATAAATTCTCTTAATCGCTCTAGTTGTCGCTTCGACAAAACCCGCAATGTTTCAATTAATTTACTTTGATGCATTTTGGCTACTTAAAATCGTTCAGTGGATGCTACTCCTTTTGTTATAAGGTACGTAATGAAGCCTAAAAGTTGGTAGTTAAAGAACTAAAAATACATTTTATTATTGATTCACCTACCGACAAGTTGCATATTTTGTAATCAAAAATCTCATATAAAAACCTTAATTTTATACCGAGATAACGTCTGATTAAATAAAAAACAACCCTTCATACAACCTTTTTACTTTTTCCTGTAACATTTTAATAAGAACATACACTAACCGTATAGAAACTAATATATAGGCTCATTTGTTATAAATATATGTGAGTAACTAAATTAATCAAGAATATTCACTCGAAAATTTACTACCATGATCAAAAAAATACTTAAAAGTACCCTATTAAGTTGTAGTTTGCTTGCGATGATGTATTGTTGCACAGCATTCATAAATACTCATACAAGTCATATTGAGCCAACTGCATCCGTAGAAGAAATGAGTACAGATGACGGGTTGGTTCTTTTAGCACGTAATAAAGGTACCCAAACCTCTGATGCCAATATTGATAAACCTAAACCAACAAAAAAGAAACCTAAGAAAAAGCGTTAATTTATCTGTTAACCCATAAAATTAATTAAGGCACACTATCTAAACTAGGTAGTGTGTTTTTTTTGTGAGACAAGGCTAAAATTTTGTATTGCTTTTTGATCTATTAGTAAACAGATTTGTTATTCTTTTTTATTAAAACACAAATAGTTTATGAGTCAAAAAATTGGAATTAGTTTATGTGGTGGTGGGGCAAGAGGAATGGCACATATTGGTGTACTCAAAGCCCTTGAAGAACATAATGTTTTCCCAACTTATATTGCAGGAGCTAGTGCAGGATCAATTGTTGGGTGTTTGTATGCTGCGGGTAAACGTCCTGATGATATGTTAGACATTATCCAACAAACCCGTCTTTATGAAATATTTCGACCTGGTTTTTCCTTTAGAGGATTTATGAGTTTGGGGTATTTAAATGATGTGTTAAAAGAACAGATTCCTCATAACTCTTTTGAAGAATTACAACATCAATTATGGATTGCTGTTTCCAACTTAAAAAGTGGGGAATGTGAATACCTACACAACGGAAATTATTTGAGTGAGGCGGTACTAGCTTCTTCTTCAATCCCACTAGTGTTTAAGCCTACTGAAATTGAAGGGCAATTATATGTAGATGGTGGCTTACTAGATAACTTACCCATCAAGCCACTACGCCCACAATGTGATGTATTGATAGGAGTAAATGTAAATCAACATGGTTGGACGCGCAAAAAATATGAGGAAATGGTCAGTATTGGAGTCCGAAGTTTCGAAATGATTTTATGGACCAATATTCAAGATAACTTTAAGGCTTGTGATATACAAGTAGATGTGGAAGGAGCTTATAGTTGTGGTATTTTTGACTTTCATAAAGCCGAAGAAGTGGCAGAGGCAGGATATGAGGCAGCTTTAAAGGTGATGCCCGACTTACTAAACTTAACGTTAATTACTAGCTAAAAAGGTATTAGAAGTGATGTGCGAAGTACTCATCATCGCACTTCGCACACCACACTTCGCATATTTTTACATATTCTCAATAATCTTCTCTCCAAAACCAGAACAACTTACCTCTTCTGCTCCATCCATTAGACGAGCAAAATCATAGGTTACCGTTTTATTTTTGATAGATTGTTCAATTCCTTTTACAATCAAATCAGCCGCTTCATTCCAACCCATGTACTGGAACATAATCACACCCGATAAAATAACCGAACTCGGATTCACCTTATCCAAGCCTGCATACTTAGGAGCTGTACCATGTGTTGCTTCAAAAATAGCATGCCCTGTTTCGTAATTGATATTTGCACCAGGAGCAATACCAATACCACCAACCATTGCCGCTAAAGCATCTGAGATATAGTCACCATTGAGGTTCATTGTCGCAATCACATCATAATTTTGAGGACGCAACTGAATTTGTTGTAAGAAATTATCAGCAATGACATCCTTAATAATGATCTTACCTGCTGCCTCTGCTGCGGCTTCTGCTTCATTTGCTGCGGCTTTTCCTTTTTCATCCGCAATACGATTGTATTGTCCCCAAGTAAAAGTTTGATCACCAAACTCACGTTCTGCTAATTCGAAACCCCAATTTTTGAACGCCCCTTCGGTAAACTTCATAATATTACCTTTATGTACAATTGCTACTGATTTATACTTTTTATCAATTGCATAGCGGATCGCTGCACGAATCAAACGCTCTGAACCTTCTGAAGAAATAGGCTTAATTCCTAAAGAAGAAGTTTCTGGAAAACGAATTTTAGACACTCCCATTTCATTTTGTAAGAAGTCTAGTAGCTTCTTCACATCCTCACTACCACTCATATACTCAATACCTGCATAAATATCTTCCGTATTTTCACGGAAAATCACCATATCCACCTTTTCAGGCTCCTTTGCTGGAGAAGGCACTCCTTCAAAATATTTTACAGGACGTAAACAAGTATATAAATCCAATCGTTGACGTAGGGCCACATTCAAAGAACGGATACCACCACCAACAGGAGTTGTCAAAGGACCTTTAATCGCAAATAAATATTCACGAATAGTGTCTATAGTTTCTTGTGGCAACCATTCACCTGTTTTATTAAATGCTTTCTCTCCAACCAATACCTCTATCCACTCAATTTTACGATCTCCTCCATAAGCCTTCTCTACAGCTGCATCGAATACTGCTTTCGCAGCTGGCCAAATATCAACACCAATACCATCTCCTTCAACAAAAGGAATCACAGGATTATTAGGCACTTTTAATTCTCCGTTTTCAATTCTAATTTTATCACTCATAATGCATGAATAGTTTTAATGGAAGCTGTTAGTAGCAGAATTTTGAAAGGCAAGAAGCACTTTTATAGATAATAGCTAACAACTTACTCAAGGTTTGCTAAATTTGCTGCAAAAGTAACTAAAAATGCTTGAATAAGGAAAAATAGTCTCTCAGTAAAATACTAAGACCTCATTTTTCAAAGTACAGCAAGTTTATTTAGTCAAATATTGGGAGGCTATTATATAGTCGGGTAAACCACCAGCGATGACGCTGGTGGCAGCTCTATTCAATCATTCAGAATTGGGCGACCACAAGGGATCGCCCCTACAATCATTCATT
>JAHDCM010000296.1 GCA_020629895.1 Bacteroidota bacterium | reverse complement strand
AAGCGTTTTTTTAGTTTTAGGAAATGTTTTTCAAATAGGTGAAAGCTCAACCAACTGATGCCCATTGCGATGGCTAGTGAAAGGATGACTTCGAAACCTAGTACGCCCCATAGAGAGGTATAGGTGCCGATTTTTTTGGAGATGATGATGGCGGCTAGTATGGCTATAAAATGTAGGCAGTATAAGCCGTAGGTGTATTGCCCCCAATAGGTGATGCGTTTCCATTTTCCTACTTTGAAAAGGGAGTGTTGTGCATAGGTTTGTTCGAGAATGATGAAGGCGAAGAAAAAGGACAGGATGAGTCGCTCAGAGGCTCCGCCTAATGCTGTTGTGAAAATGTATTGTTTGAAAAAAAGGAGTAGGAAGCCGAGTAGGTAGCTCCCGCCTATTATTGTGCTTGGAAGTTGTTTGATGTATGTGATTAGCTTGCTTTTAAAAAAGCTGAGATAGGCGATGCTTCCTCCTACACACATATCGGAGATGGCACTGAAGGTGTGGTATTTGGAAATGAGGTAATTTCCTTCGTGGTAGTATCGAAAAGTGAAGGAAACGATAATAATACTGGTAAATGCTTTTAGGTAGTGACGGGTGGGCAGGAAGGCAAGTAGTAGGGGCCAAAAGAGGTAAAATTGTTCTTCGATGGCGACTGACCATAGTACGCCTAGTACCGAGGCGTCGGGTAAGCCATTGTATAGGTCATTGAAGTTGCTTAGAAAAAAGAGATATAAATAGGGGTTGGCGGTTTCATTGGGTATGGCACCGCCCATTGTTTTGAGGAGGGGAAAGATAACAAATCCGAAAAAGATGGTGGCAAAATAGAGGGGCCAGATGCGCAATAAACGACGCATGTAAAACCAGGGAATATGGATTGTTTTTTTTAGTTTTTGTTCTTGTAGTAGGAGGTAGGTGATGAGAAAGCCTGACAAGACAAAGAAAAAATTAACGCCTAACTCCCCATTTCGGGTGATCCATTGAAAGCCTTGATAAACAGGGCTTTCTTGAATACTGGTTAGTTCTGAAAATCCTGAGTGATGTAAGAATACCGCAAAAAAGGCAAAAAAACGTAACCCGTCTAGGTTTTCGAAATACAGTTTATTGGTAGTGGGTGTAGACATGTTAATTAGTTGTTAGGCGTCTTTTTTCTTTTTTGTGATAGTCTAATATCAGTAGTATGGCGACTAGGTAGAATGGTAGACAGGGAATTTTGTACCGTGCTAATGCTCCGAAATTGTAGGAAGTGAGGCCTACTGCGAAGGCAAAGATGAGGGCAAAGATGAGACAAAATATGATAAAGGGATAGGAAAAACTGATTCTAATGGAACGAAAGGGGCCTACACGGATTAGTACGTAGATAGTAAAGAGTAAAAATCCGAGGCTTTCGACTGCGGTAATTAGCATGACGGGGTTTCGGACTTCGAATAGGTAGGGGCGAAATAGGGTAACATTGACTGCTTGTGGGAATTTGCTGAGTAAGCCGCCTAGTGTAAAGTTCATTTCGCCTAGTGTGTATCCTGATTGTCCTCTTTCTGCTAGGAAGCTGTGCCAGCTTTGGAAATCCATTGCGCGCTGGATGAAGCTGGCAATACCACTGTTAATAGTATTCATGATTTTGCCTTGAAATAAATAAAATACTGGAGCTAATATGCCAAGTGCAACACCCCAGAGGGCAACAAATAGGGGGCGTGATAAGTATTTTTTATAGTGTCCGTATATCCAGTAGATACTGGCGGGGAGGAAGGCTGCGGCAATGTACACTTTGACATTAGAGATCAGGAAGAGGGTAATAAAAAGGAGTACGATTGGGAAAAAGAATTGATCTCGTTTGATGAATAGGTGATACCAGGCGTAGCAGAGCCATCCGAGGCAGCCCATTGTGATGGTATCTTTTAATAAGCCCGCTCCCCAAAACACCACTGATGGCACAAAGAATACGATCCAAGCAAATGCGCGGTATAAGTGGGGGTAGAGGTCTATTAGGACGCGGTATAAGGCCCATAGTCCAGTAAAAGAAATGGCTCCAAATAAAATACTGATCACCCAAAAGCTATTGAAGGAGAGCCATCCTAAAACGGCACCTATTCGAATGACGATATAAGTGGATTCGAACATGTAGTAGGAACTCATGGGGCGGACTATTTCCCAGGTGGCGAGATTTCTTTCGTTGGCGGGTGCGGTGAGTATTTGCCAACCTAATTGGGGGTCATACATCATGGTTTGGTTGATGATTTGCCCAAAATCGTAGTATAAGGTCGTATCTCCCCCTGCATAATACAAGGTATAAATGGCGCAATACATGGCTGCTCCACACATTTTTACTAATAGTCCAATTGACAAATACCACCTCCATCTTTGTCCAGGATAACGCAACTCTTGTACGAGTAGCCCTACCATTAGGACAAGTATCATATAAATTGGGGTTAGTAAGATGTCTTTTAATTCCAAAATTTGATTAATTTAACGCCATATATGGCCTCATTAAACAAAGATACCTTTTACTCGCTGCTTATAAAAGTACCCGTCCTAGCACTTAACTTTTTATCAGGAATTATTTTGGCGCGAATGCTAGGCGGGACAGGTCGCGGGCTTTATCAGTTTGTGACGACGAGTACCGATTTAGCGATTTTAATACTAGGCTTAAATCTTCCTACTGCCTTAGCTTATTTTATTGCCAGTAATACGATTGATCGCAAGCAGGTATTTGGGATTACCTTTAGTATTATCATCAGTGCGATTTTGCTTTTTGGTTTATTTGTAGGGGCTACGTTTTTATTTTCCGAACAGCTTCTTTCGTGGTTCCTTCCTAAAGAGTATCAAAGTATATTTTTTGTTGCATTTATTGGTTCTTACTTCCTCTTTATGCTCATTCAGAACATATTGGTGGGCATTTTGCAAGGAGATCGGCACTTTAATACGATTAACTTATTGAGTTTACTATTGCGTATTATTCCTTTGGCAATATATGGTTTTGCCTACTATTTGCTTTATACCGAACAACTGGTACTAAACCTAGAAGAACGGTTTGGATTGGTACTTTTAGTACAGCTTATTTCTTTGTTCCTTTATTTAGTGCTGGCACTTCCTAAAATTAAGCCGCAACTCAGTTTTTCCTTTAGGGGGGCCATTCGTCCTTTTTTAGATTACTTATCTATTGTGTACTTAGATATGTTGGTGTTTTTTCTGAATAGGCGCAGTACGGTCTGGTTTATTGAGGAATATAGTGATATGTCAGCTTTGGGAGATTATGCGATGGCCCTCTTATTATCGGAGTCGGTTGCCCAATTGATGGCTGTTATTCCATTGGTATTAATGCCCTATCTTACGCGTATGAATCGCCAAGAGGGCATCCAGATTTTTCTGCTGTTTAATCGGATTAGTTTTGGAGCTGTTGTGCTGATTGCTGTGGTGTTGGCGATCTTGGCTCCTTTGATTATTTGGCTATGTTTGGGAGATGAATTTATGGGTGCGACCGTTCCGCTACAAATTTTGAGTATTGCCGCTATTTTCCTGATTGTTCGAAGTATGTTTGCCAACTATAATTATGCTTATAAGCGTCCCAAATACAATTTGTATGGTGACTTTTTGGGTTTGTTGGCGATTTTGATTTTGAGTTATCTCCTTATTCCTACTTATGGCATTATTGGAGCTTCTTTTGCCGCTTTGGGAGCTTATTTGGTGAGTGGATTGTATTTGAGTATCAATGTTTTATTGGATGCGAAAGTGTCGTTTAAGGAGGCTTTTTTGTTGAGGTGGACAGATATTGGAAGGTTAAGGGAACGGTTACAATAAAATTTGTAATTTACTGATATTTTTTATAAGTTAGTTATATGCCTACGGTGCTTAGAATTGGAGCATATCGTTTTTTCTTCTACTCAGGAGATCGTCATGAACCCAGACATGTTCATGTGGAACGTGATGGCAAGGTCGCTAAATTTTGGTTGGAACCAATTCGAATACAAGAAAGTGGTAGGCTTAAAACGAGTGAGATCAATGAAATTCATAAAATCATTCAAGAACACCAACAAAACTTAATCAACGCTTGGGATGAATTCTTTAACAATTAATATAAATCTCTCATTAATTACTGAAGTTACACTAACCAATGAAGTGCTAAGTGTACAGTTAGGTGATGGACGCTTTATTAGTATTCCAATCGCTTGGTATCCACGACTGCACCATGCCACAACAGATGAACGAAATAATTTCCGACTTATAGGGGAAGGGAAAGGAATACATTGGGAGGCACTCGATGAAGATATTGGTGTAGAACAAATTATTGCAGGTATTCCTTCCCAAGAAAGTCAAAAGTCCCTTAAAAGGTGGCTAGATAATCGTCAGCATCCTACCAATGAAATAAAACTAGTGCCTTAGAGTTATAGACCTTAGATAAGGATACCTCACCTCGCTCAAATAAAGCCCATGTGCTGGCACCGATAAATTATACGAAAAGGTTCCTTTAGTATCCATTACTTCGCGCATTTCTGCTACTGATATTTTTTCTTTTCCTACCATTACCAATAAGCCCATAATACGGCGTACCATGCCGCGCAGAAAACGATTGGCTGCTACTCGATAACGCATTGTTTTTGCGGTATCGTCGAAGAAAATTTCGGACTCAAACATGGTACAAAGCGTCGTTTTTGAACTTCCTCCTGTTTTACATAACATTGGAAAATCGCCATATTCTAGTAACATGGCGGCTACTTGGTGCATCGCTTCTCGGTTGAGCGGCAACCAGGGAAAAAAGCAGCTTAATTCGTAGTTGAAAGGGTCTTTTTCGAAGTGCATATAATAATCGTAGGCGCGGTAAGTGGCATCAAAACGGGCATGTGCCTCTTCAGGAATATCAGTAATGAGTCGCTTGATGTGAATGTCTTTGGGAAGCATTTTATTGATGCGATAGGCAAATTGTGGAGGTAGTTTTTTTTCAGTTTCGAAGTGGGCAAAAAATTGGCTGGCATGTACACCTGAATCAGTTCTCCCGCAGCCCGTAATGCGCATCGATTCACTTAAAAGGGTGTTGACAGCTTCTTCAAGTGTTGATTGTACAGTGACTTTGTTGGGTTGTACTTGCCAGCCGCAGTAGGCTTTGCCATTATAAGCTATTTCTATGAAGTATCGCAAGGGGATCGAGGGATTGAAGGATTGAAGGATTG
>JAHDCM010000295.1 GCA_020629895.1 Bacteroidota bacterium | reverse complement strand
CGAGACGCAAAATCTTGCGTCTCTACGAGAATAAATACTCGACATCATCCCTTGTCAACTTTTTGATAAAACTCTTTTCGGTGCTTATCAAATCGGCGGCAAGGGCTTGTTTTTTACGTTGTAATTTCAAAATTTTCTCTTCAATCGTGTCCTTACAAATCATTTTGTAGGCAAATACCTTTCGTTTTTGTCCAATGCGGTGCGAACGATCAATAGCTTGTTGTTCGACAGCGGGGTTCCACCAGGGATCAACCAAGAATACATAATCGGCAGCGGTTAGGTTTAAGCCAAAGCCTCCTGCCCGCAAACTAATCAAGAATACCCGACAAGCCTCATCCTTTTGAAACCGCCCCACTGCTTCTTGACGTGCAGATGGGCTTACGGAACCATCTAAGTATTCGTATTTAATACCTTCTTTTTCTAGCAATTCGCGAATCATCCCCAACATCCCTAAGAACTGGGAGAAGATTAGAATTTTGTGTTGGTTGGTTTTCTCGGTAATGCTAACATGCAACTCATCTAGTTTTACCGACTCCTTACCATAATCTTCTACATTGTTTAGTAAAGCAGGCGAGTCACATATTTGCCGCAATTTCATTAGTCCCTCTAAAATAAACATACCTGCTTTCGACATTCCCTCTTGATCAATACGCTCTAATATTTTATAACGATATTCATTTTTAAAGGCATCGTACACCCCGCGTTGTTCCTCTTTCATGTGGCAGTATAATACGCTTTCTGTTTTGGCAGGGAGTTCTTTTGCGACTAGTTCTTTGGTACGACGTAAAATAAAAGGATAGACAATCTTTTTAAGTTCGTGTACTTTCAGTTCATCTCCTTGTTTATCTATTGGATTGGCATATTCTTGTTTGAAAAAGTCAATACTTCCTAGTAGCCCTGGGTTGAGAAAGTTCATTTGAGCATATAAGTCAAAGGTATTGTTTTCAATGGGTGTACCTGTCAATGCAAGGCGATTTCGGCATTTTAATAGACGAACTGCTTTATAGCGTTTGGTAGAGGGATTTTTAATGGCTTGCGATTCATCTAGCACAACATAGTTAAACTCAAATTGTGAAAACAAATCGGCATCGGAAGTAACAATTCCGTAGGTGGTTAAAATAATGTCATGCCCCTTAAAAACATCTACCTGATGCCGTATTCGTGTTGGCCCATGATGTAGATAAACCGTTAAGTCAGGACAAAACTTTGCTGTTTCTTCTTGCCAAACAAATATCAAGGAGGTAGGTACGACTACTAGGTTGGAGACATCTCCTAATTTGTTTTTTTGGTATTGTAGGAAGGTCAAGACCTGTAAGGTTTTTCCAAGTCCCATATCATCAGCCAAGCAGCCTCCCCAATTAAACTCGTCTAAAAAGTGAAACCAGTTAAATCCAGACACTTGGTAGTTTCGCAAGGTTGCCTGAATACTTGAAGGAACAGGGATACTTTCAATCTCGGAAAACTCTCTAAGTTTATGTTTTTTATCGCGTAGTTCTTCTAAAATATTATAGTCATCAATTTGGTCGTATAGTTCTTCTATTAGTGAAAAATGAAGTTTAGCTACTTGTAGCGAATCCCCTTTCACCTTTCCCATTTTAAACAAGCTGCCGTAGCGTTTGACCCAGTCATCAGGGATCATTCCTAGTGTACCATCTCCAAGCTTTACAAACTGCTCATTGCGCAATAAGGCTTTTTGAACCTCCTTTAAAGAAACCACTTGACTACCAAATACAATTTCGGCTTTAATGTCAAACCAATCAATACCTGAACTTACTCGCATTTGAAGCTGTGGCTTATTGATATTGTATTTAAATTTCTTTAAGTCTTTAAATCCATACACTTCCACATACAAGGCTCTCAACTGCTCATAAAAAGCAAGGAACCACATTTCTTTCATCAAATCCTCATAATCCATGTAGTAATATAGTCCACTTGTTCGCTCTACTTCCTCTTCAAAACTAGGATGTTGTCGTAGTAAGAATTGATTAAAATCCTCTTCAAATACTTTATCGCGCGCCACTTTTACAATCTCTCCTCCTTCTTCATATACAATTTCATTAAGGCCATTTAGCTCGACTTTACGGCCAGCATAAGAGACAAGTGGCTGAATGACTAAATAGTTGTCAGATTCTTTGAGGTAAATTTCTGCTTTGGGTAAGATTTGACGCTCTACGATATTTATCTCTACTTTTATATCGAAGAAATATTTGTGTCGAAGTGGTAAGATAAAGCTCTGTAATAACCTTGATAATTCGCGTTTACGCACCTTTACCGTTGGATTTTTTATAAAGGTTTTCCACACATCCCCATCATCGGTATAAGCGGTTAGATATAATTGCTGGTTATTGATAATCATTTGCCCCCCCATCAACTTCGCCTCTTTAATCGGAATCAGCTCATCTGAAAGCTGGATAGCTGCCATTAAGCGATAAAAATCGCCACTTTCAATAAGGGTAAAATGTAATTTAGCACGTTCATCAGACACCGAAATGGGAGCAATGTTATTGATCGTAACGGCTTTGGTAGGCTTAATTACTTGGTACACTCGTTTATCCTTCAGCAAACTCAGCATTTGGCTAAGTTGCAAACCGATATAATCGTATATCAATTTGGCGGGTGTATCTTCCAATTGTTTTCTATTCACATAATGCCCTCCGCCATAATTCCAAGTATAAGCCACCTTCGCCTCTGTATGCTCACGGGCAAACTCGGCTACTTTGCGCCACGATAAGGACTGCACCAAATCAAATACATCCAGATCTTCATCCTGAATAGGAGGGATATGCTGACTATTGATGGCTCCGTAATGGGTTAATAAGGCGGAAACATGCGATACCATTTCATTGCCTTCTTCATCTAGTTTTCCTACAATTGGTACGACTTCAAAGCTTGGTAACATTTCCTCCTTCCAAAAATTAAAGGCATATCCTAAACCATAGCGTACTACTTTTTTAGGTTTACCAGTAGAAGAACGGCTACGCCTGCGCTTATTATTACTAGGCACATTAAATGTTCGAATGGGTTCTTTTCGCTGTTGATACTTGACTCCTAGTCGTTCTAATTCTCCGATTTTAATTAGGTTTTCGTCCAGCACCACTAGTTCTGGGCCCATCTTTCCCTCCTTAAAATAAAATTTCCCTTCTAAATCATCAGCCAAACTAAAGCCATACTGTTCGAGCAATTTATTTTTATGTGCCTCCCAATCCTGAATCAAATCAAAAGCATTCGCACCTTTGGTAAATTTCATTTGCAATAACACAATTGCCTTATGGATACACAATTTGTTACGTGTCTCTTCACAATCACAAGCGGTTTCAAATACATCCTTTCCATTTTTGCGAATTGTTACTTCATGCGTATACTCTTTAAAAGTAACGGATGCCTTAACGGTGTGATGGCTTTCTGACAAAACCTTTGCTCGTTCATTAAATGCCAACTGACGTGCAGGTGGCCAACACTCTGACGCTAGATTTGCCCTTATTACCTGCTCATTGATCGACTTCATTTTGATTTCGGTATGGCTTGAATCAAAACTAGGTTCTTGAACAAGATTAGGTACATCACTCAATTGTTCTTCTAAATCGAGCAAAGCAGCCACCTGATGCTTACAGATACCGACCCAACTATAAGGGCAGGAACATTGGCTGGTAATACTAGATGAATCTAAGAAAGAATGAATGGTAACAATATGATCTTTACGAAAGGCTTGTTCATTACTGACCTGATAGGTAGCAACCCCCTTATTTATATCAAAATTAGAGAGCTTGTAGGTCTTTGCATTAAATATACGTCGCCCTTTTCCTTTGATGGGACCTTGTGCATTTTCTGCAATATATATTTGGATGATGGAGTTTTCTGTATGTTTTTTTGCCAAAATATCTTTTTTAGCTAAAGCAATAGAAAGGAAGTGATTTTAATGCATTTTGATGAAAATATCAAATTTTTTTTCGTTTGAAGAAGAAGAAAAATAACGATTTCCTAACCCTCTACTAATATTCGTAGCGACTGTGGGACAATATCAAATTGGATTGGCCCATGACCTACTAATTCCCCATCTAACTGTAAAAAAATAGCCTCCTTTGACTTAATACTTAATGAATCTGTTCGGAATGTTTCGACTTTGGGATGTTTAACAAAACTTCCATCAAATAAATTTTTTAGTTCCATCGCCACATTCATTTTGCTAATGTCTTTAATCAATGTAATATCAAATAAGCCATCGTTGGGTATTGCATTAGGGGCGATTTTCATACCACTACCAAAATACTGACAAACAGCTACGGCGATCATAAATATCTTCTCCTTGATAAGCTTTGTTTCGGTACGCACCACAATAGGAACGTTTCGATACCTAAACAAGCCTTGTACCAAGCCGATAAAATACGATAATTTTCCAAATTTTTTTACATTTTCCATGCGTTGTGCTACATAAGCGTCAAAACCAGAGCCTCCTACATTTAGGAAATAACGATGTTTTTTTTCTTCTCCTGAATAAAACGTTACTAATCCTACATCATGTAAATAAACTGCTCCATTTTTTATTAACCCAACTGCTTGTTCTGCGGTATGTGACACATTTAAGGTTTTTACCCAATCGTTGCCTGTGCCTGTTGCAATTCCTGTAAAGGTAATATCAGTACTTTTCACCTCTTTTTGGCTTAGTATGCCATTTACGACCTCATTATAAGTGCCGTCACCTCCTACTGCTAAGATATTCCGTATTCCTTCTTTTATCGCCTTATTTACAAGCTCCATTGCATGTCCTCCATACTCTGTAAAGACTTGTTTATAAGGAATATTTTCTTCTTCTAGCTTTCCTTTTAGTTCAGTTTCCCATAGGGTTCGCCCATTCTTTTTTCCAGAGGCGGGATTTACAATCACCAACCATTTTCCAGTACGGTTCATAGTAATAATATTGAGGCAATAAGATAAGGATTTTAAGGCGCACCAGAAACAGAATTGATGACATAGACAAGTAAATATCCCGTTTTTAATGCACATTACAAAATTTTGACAATTATTAATGATATGAAACGCTTTATACCTTTGCAAAAGTAACGAATATAATAAAAACTTATATACAATAAAGATCAAAGGGCGATCAGCCTAGCCGCTGAAACTTGTCAATATAACCACCAGCGATGACGCTGGCGGC
>JAHDCM010000294.1 GCA_020629895.1 Bacteroidota bacterium | reverse complement strand
CAATGCGCGCATTGTAAAAAAGTGTACATTTGCACTGTTTTTAATGAGAGAAATAAAATCATATATGAAACAGGTATTTTGGTTGTTGATATTGATGCTTACTTGTTCGATTCTTGCAGAAGCACAAGAGCGAATTGACCCTAAAGAAGTAACAATTGTTCGAGATGAGTGGGGCGTGCCGCATATTTATGCTAAAACCGATGCGCAAGCAGCGTATGGACTGATGTGGGCGCATTGTGAAGATGACTTTACCAGTATTCAAGAAGCATTATTGGCCATGCAGAGTCGCTTGTCAGAGGTACAAGGCCCAGGTGGGGCAGTTTTGGATGTCATGGTGTTTTTATCGAATCCTGATAAGGTACTGGATGAAAAATTTGAAACGGCTTTTTCTCCTACGTTTCGAAAGGTGTTGCAGGCGAGTGTACAAAGCTTGAATGATTATGCAAAAGCCAATCCGAAAGAAGTAATGCGGAAGGGGCTTTTTCCAACGAATGAGCGAGAAATTATTAAAGGGTATTTGTTGGCCCAAGTTGCTTTATCGAATGCAGTGTATAGTATTGGACGTATTTTTTCGGACAAGATGAAGACCTTTAAACCACCATTGATGACCACTGGTTCGAATGGCTTTGCCTTGCAGCGAAAAAAAATGAAGGAAGGCAATACAGTACTTGTATCGAATACGCACCAGCCATTGGAAGGTTTTTTGGGTTGGTATGAGGCATCGGTGCATAGTGAGGAGGGGTGGAATATGATTGGAGGGAAGTTTTCGACAGGTGTGACACTGTTTGTGGGAACAAATGAGCATTTGGGTTGGACACATACGACTAATTACCCCGATTTGGCAGATGTATATCAATTGACGATGCATCCAACGAAAAAAAAATATTACAAATATGATGGGGAATGGTTGAAGTTGGAAGAGCGAAAAATGAAGTTGAAAGTAAAAGTAGGCCCGATTCGAGTGCCTTACAAAAAGACGTTTTATTGGAGTAAGCATGGTACTGTGATCAAAAATAAATCGGGCTATTATGCGTTAAGGTATCCGGCAATGTTTAATGTGGAAGCGGCCGAGCAATGGTATTGGATGAATAAGGCGCAAAATATGGAGGAGTTTAAGGAGGCTTTAGATATGCAGGCATTGGCGACTCAAAATGTGCTTTATGCTGATAAGGAAGATAATATTTTCTTTCTCTGTAATGGGCATTTTCCTTATCGTAATAAAAACTATGATTGGAGTAGGTTATTGCCTGGTGATACGTCGGCAGTTGTGTGGGAACCGAAATTTCAACCTTTAGAAAATTTGCCTCAAATTACCAACCCTCAATGCGGTTATCTCTACAATTGCAATAATACGCCCTTCTCGGCTACTGATGTAGACGAAGACTTAGAGGGGAAGGATTATGATCCTACGATGGGTTTTAATTTGAGTGAAACTAATCGGAGTATCCGCTTTCAAGAGTTGATAAAAGACTATCCAACTTTATCATACGAGGAGCTAAAGACTATTAAATATGATCGTTATTATGCTTCATCTACCTTTTATACATGGGTACTCGAAAATTTGGATGAGATGATGAATATAGATGTTGAAAAATATCCCGATTTGACAGATGTGATGGAGGTTGGAAAACGCTGGGATCGAGGTACACAGGAGGATAACGAACAAGCTACTATTTTTGCGATTGGAATTGTGCGGGTATTGAAGCATATTGAGGGAGAAGTTAGTGTAGAGTTGCACAATACGATTCCTGAAGATGTGTATATTGAAGCATTGCGCTGGGCAAAAAAATATATGTTGAAACACTATGGGAAATTGGAAGTGCCGTTAGGAAAAGTGCAGTTTCACATTCGAGGAGATAAAGAAATTCCGATTGGTGGAATGCCTGAAAACCTAGCTCCCTCGTTTATGTATGAAGTCGAAAAAGGAAAATTTAGGGTGAATATGGGAGAGTCATATATTATGTTAGTGCGCTACGAAGAGGATGGGGAGGTATTGATTGAAACAATACATCCGTATGGAGCTTCCAATCGTAAAGATAGCCCACATTATACCGATCAGATGGAGCTATATGCGAAACAGCAACTAAAAACGATGACCCTCAATAAAGAGACGATTTTGCAGAATGCGAAGGAGAATTACCATCCTGGAGAACGCTAAAAGCATCAAGATTCTAAAATTCTGAAAAAAAATGAAACCCTTAAACATAATATGATATTTATTTGTTGATATTTTATAAATAATTGTAAATCAGTACTTGTTTCAAGGTGTTTAGTCAAGCATCTAGTCTTCTAACAAAGTGCGCCGAAGCGGCTTGGGTTTGAAAACGATAGTCATGCTTTAAAATAATGTTTCAAAGCTCATTATTTACCCTTAAATTTGAGTTATCAAACGTACAAGTATAAGCCTGTTCCTAGCCATATAACCCATTATATCTCTCATTGTTAGGAACCTTTAAAGTGCCTATGACTCATAAAACTAACCATCCTATTGTTGGAGATATTCAATCAAACATCTTTCAATTTAGCTAACCCGCTATTATTTTTTTACTGCAATAAATAGTGGTTTGTCAACATTAAAGTGACCAACCATTTAACACTAATTATTTTATAGTGACTTTCAAGATATGTCTTTAGCCCAAGTTGCCCCTTCGTAAAGACAAACAACTATGTAATATCTTGTTGGTAGCTATATGGTATATGGTGGACACCTATGTCATTTTCGTTTAACTTTTAAAACCCTTTCCTAATGATTCAGTTTGCAAAAGCTTATCCTTCATTGAGTTCTTTCGTAGAAAAATATGGTGAAATTTATTTAGGCGACGACGCCTATAACGGCGCGCTCGTTACTGTTGCCACTGAGAACGACATCATCTGGCAATCTAATAGTCAACATCGAAATATTGACCATGCCTTACAAGCTGCTGAACATGTGGTGCAAGAATGGTTGGTACAACATAAAGTACGAAAATAGAACATGATTAAGTACATTTATCTGTATTAACTTTCTTCTTTTTACTTAATAGGGGGGAGAGTGGATGTATACTTTCCAAAACGTCGAATAGTTACTTTCCAATTACTTATTAATAATAGAAATGTAGTGGTATTAATTATCTTTGCGCGCTATTGCTCCATTCTTAATATCACTACCTATTATTATGAGATTTTTTTTGTTGTGTTTGCTATTCGTTTTATCTGTAAATAATTGTTTTGGACAAAATATCTTAATGGATACGCTTGAGGTAAGTACTACTCGAATTCCACTGACCGTAAAAGAAACAGGGAGAAACATTACTGTTATCCCTGCTACCGACCTGAAACAACTACCTTTCACTTCGTTAGATGATTTGCTACAATATCTGCCAGGTATTGAGGTGCAATCGCGCAATTTGTTTGGGGTGCAAGGAGATATTACGATGCGAGGAAGTACCTTCACTCAAGTATTGATTTTAGTTGATGGAATGAGATTAAATGATCCGTTAACAGGACATTTTAATAATAATATCCCGATCACTTCAAGTGAAATTGAACGAATTGAGATTTTAAGAGGGGCAGCTGCATCAATGTATGGTGCAGACGCAGTAGGCGGTGTAATTCATATTATTACGAAAACGTTTACGAATACAGATGTCACACAAGAGAGACAGCTAAGTGGCGAGTTTAATCTTGGAGAAAATGCCTTAGTTCGTTCACAACATGGTTTTTACTTGCAGGAAGATCGTTTAAGTGTGGGAGGTGGATTTACGTGGAATCATTCAGATGGACAGGAAATCCCAGAAAAGACGGTTGACGGAACTACCTTAGATGCTTATCGCAACTACTTTGATGTGAAAACAGCAGGGCTATCTATGGGGTATCAAATGAAAAAAGATTGGTATTTGCGCGCTAGAATGGCTTATGATGATCGTCGTTTCAGTGCGCGTTATTTTTACACAACAAGCCCTTTTGATAAATCGACTGAACGTACTCGAAATTGGTGGAACCAACTACAAATAGAAAAAGTGAAAGGCAATAGCAGTAGTGATATTAATCTTGCCTATAAATACAACACTGATATATTCATTTTTAGCCCTGATTTTTCTTCTACCAATAAACACATCACACAATTTTTCAACTTACAAATAAATCATCTACAACAACTCAATAGTCAGTTGGCATTGAAAGTAGGTGGACAACTTGATCGACGAATGATTGAAAGTAATGATCGAGGAAATCATGCGGACTGGCATGGAGGAGTGTATGTGATGTCAGTGTATCGACCTACTACAAAACTTAACTTGAGCGCGAGTGTAAGAGCGGACTATGATCAAAACTACGATTTAGAATTTACTCCTCAATTAAACCTGTCTTATGTATTATCCAAAATTGTTTTTCGCGGATCTGCAGGACGGAGTATCCGAGCTGCTGATTATACAGAGCGATATGTTTCTACCAATCTCGAAAATCTAACTTCAGGGAGAAGCTTAGGAAATCCAGACCTTATGGCAGAAAGCGCGTGGTCTGAAGAAATTGGCTTCGATTATAGTATTAATGAGCATTGGCAACTAAAAACAACCGCTTTCTTCCGACAATCAGACGACTTAATTGACTATGTAAGTACTAACTTCGAAAATATTCCTAATAATGCTAATTTGCTAGAAAATGCGAGTTACTTTTGGGCATCTAATATTGCTAAGGTAAAAACGAAAGGATTAGAACTAGAAGCATGGCATGAGCAAGAAATGGGATCAGGACGACTAAAATGGAATATCGGATACACCTACTTAAACACACAAAATAAAGAAGAACAAGTGTCGGTATATATTGCTAGTCACGCAGGTCATTTATTGACAAGCAATGCATACTATATGAACCCTAAATTTGATGTTGGAATTAGTGGATTATACAAAATAAGAGACGAAAGAGCTGCTGCGAGTATCAATACAATGCTTGAAAAACAATACACCGTTTGGAATATACGATTTGCCTATCGTCCCTTTTCTAATTTTGGATTAAATTTGCAAGTACACAACATCTTTAATGCCCAATATCAAGATATCTTAGGTGCTAAAATGCCTAATCGTTGGTTAATGGGAGGGATAACGTATTCCTTTTTATAAACTAATTCCATAAATTAATATGAAAAATAACTCTCCAAACAATTGGTGGCACGACTTCTTCAAAACAGG
>JAHDCM010000293.1 GCA_020629895.1 Bacteroidota bacterium | reverse complement strand
ATCCAGTCATCCTGTCATGCATTCATCCAATTATTGATTTTGCGTGAGGGATAGTAGTGGTAGCTTGCCGAAGTAGAAAGGTTGTGGAGCTAGGACTAGCAGGGCTGACGAAGGAAGACACTGCTAGGACTTTAGCGGAACACCTTTTCTAGGAGGCAACTACAAGCGGATAGCCCGACCTTTTTTCGCCTCGTGCCTGTCGATGCGTTTACGTATCGACAGGCGAGGCGAAAAAAGGACACGCCCAATGTATGATGATTGGATGATTGGGTGATTGGGTGATTGGATGAATGTGGTGCAAGGATATTGCCAAATTGATCAAATACAGATCAACACCTCTTTGTTTTTACTCATTCAACATTTGGAACTCAGTACGACGGTTTTTAGAACGTCCATCTTCGGTATTATTGTCGGCAATCGGTTTGTCGGGGCCATTACCTACTACTACGAATCGGTTGCCATCCATTTCGTATTCTTGGACAAGGTAGTTGGCAACTGCTTGGGCGCGTTCTTTAGAAAGGCGTACATTCATAGCTCGATTTCCTTTACTATCGGTATTCCCTTCGATACGGATACGGGCATTACCGAATGCTTTGGCGATACTTACAAAGTCATCATCAATAATTTGCTTGGCATTTTCACTTAGTTGCGCGCTTCCAGAAGGGAAGAAGATCGCCACTTTTTTTGAGGAAAATGCCTCTGCTTTTTCGAGATCTTTAGTGACTTTGGTGAAGGTGGCTTTAGGCTCGGCTTTGTTTTCGGCACCTGCTAGTTTGATACCACGAACAAGGCTAGGATTAGAAATAACGCGCCAGTTGGAGGGGTTTTTAGCATAGCCTAGTTGTTTATAGGTATTGCTCATACGGTTGTAGAGTTCTTCGCCTGTTACTCCTGAGTAATCGGGGTTGAGTCCAAAGAAATTCATATTATCCCCGTGTGTACAAAGGCGTACATTATTGATGGCTTTGTAGCAAAAATCTTCGGGTTGGTTGAGTCCTTCTGCTAGAATTTTGGCTGCTTTGCGCTTATTGACTTCACTTCCATTAATTTCGGCAGCCCCTTTCATCCAACCTTCGAAGAGTTGTTGTAGTTTTTTACGATTTTTATTGACATAATCTTTTTTGGCGATAAAGACATCAGCGATAATATTCGAGGCTGATTTGGTGTTTTTCAAAATTTTGGCTCCTTTTACGCTTTTTACACAATCTTCATCATCTGGGCTCCACACTACTGCGGCATCTACATTGCCTGATTTGAAGGCAGCGGCAGCGTCGATAGCGTTAGGTACTTCTACAATGGTGACATCTTTTGGAGTGAGGTCACCTGCTTCAAGTAGCCATAGTAGGAAGGAGTGGGAGGGAGTCATGAGGGCGCAGGCAATTTTTTTGCCTTTGAGGTCAGATACGCGGTTGATTCCTCTTTTTACAACCACTGCGTCTCCACCACGCGACCAGTCAGCTTGAAAAACCACTTGTGGATCAAATTCTTTTAGGCTTTCTACTTCGGTAGGGAAGGCGTCGATAGTGGCCCATAATAGGTCTACTTCATCATTTTTCCATGCTTCACGAGAGGGAACAAATTCGTCGAGTACTTTAAAATCTACTTTGAAGCCATAATCTTTATAGAAGCGAGAGTTTTCATTCGCTTCAAAACCTTCATTAAAGTATTGTCCACCTGCGTATCCGCCCCAGGTTACCACTCCGATACGGATGGTATTGTCATCGGCGCGGTTACTGCTGTTGTTATTGGCTTTTGTGTTTGTTTTCGAGTTGTTCTTGTTGTTGTCGGTTTGTGTCGTTTGGTTTTTGGTATTGTTGCTGGCTTGTTTTCCTGCATCGGTTTTATTGAGGAAAAACCAAAAGCCAAAAACGATGGCTCCAACAATCAATAGGGTAATAAGAAATTTGGAGAATCCGGTTAATCTGGTTGCCATATTGGTAATTTTTGATTGGAAATTGGTTCTAAATTTATTGTGACAGTGAGGAGGGAGAGTGACGGCTTTTTCTAATTTTGCTAAATTTCAAAAGCCATAAACACCTTCATACAGGAGGGTGTTTATGGCTTTTGTTATCATAATTGTTGAAGGTACATTATTGACAGGCTATAATTATGGGAGGTTAAAAGTCAAATAAATCGGTGTATTGTCCTTTTTGTCCTTCGCTTTTTTTGCCTCCAACGGGTGCGTCAAGGTCGATAGTAGCCCCATCTTCTTTAATTAGTTCTGATTTTTCTTCTCCTAGAATTAATGAAGCTCCTTCTTTTTCCCATTTTTCGAGTAGGTCAAGTCCTTGTTCTTCGTAGACACCATTTTGTAAATCAATTGAATCCATAAAGCTTTCGGAAACCTCCATGAATCGTTCCATTTCACCTACTTTGCTTCCAATATCATCAGCTACTACTTCCATAGCTTCTTCGAACATCATTTTACGGTCTTTATCTCCTGAGATGATGCTACGTGCAGAAGACATAGCAGAGTGACTAGCTTTGATGGCTTCTAATTCGCGTTTGCGAACAGACACTTCGTCTTGAATATCTTCGAGTAAAATTTCGGAGTTTTCGTACATTTTACAAAGTACGCGGTACATGACTTCCATTTTTTTATAGAGGTCAGAAAGCTTCAGGTTGGACTCTTTTAAGCGTCCAGCTTTACGAGCTTTGAGTACCATGATGTTTTCTTTTCCTTTTTCTTTTGCTTTACTGGCAAGCTGCATATTGTTTTCCATCATCTTCTGGTTCTTCTCCATTTCTGATTTGAGCTTGCGCATTTGTCCGCGCAGATTTCCGATTTGTTTCCCCATTTTTTTGAGGTTATTTTTGAGGTCATCGACATAAGATTCGATAACACCAATCGGATCGATTTTGATAAACATACCTGTAATAAAGCGCATCACGCTTTTATACATGTACCAGATAAGGTTACGCATTTTGGGATCGAGTGCCACATAAACGATAGCAGCTAATACTGAAACGGCAATGGCTATTTGTACGATACCCCAAGTCATGGCAAGAAGAGTGGGCAGGGCAACGGCTACTCCATATCCTAAGAGAGCGAGCAGTCCGATTCCAAAAACAGTTCCTACTTTTCCTTCGGGTTTACTGAAAAAAGATTTACTTTTTTTGGCATTTACTTCGCGCATAGTTTATTTGAATTGATGAACTATTTTGATGATTGAGATGGGTTTGATCATTGAGTCTAAAAAAATAATCTATTAACCCTTCTTTTTGTTCCAAAAATAGTGCTAAAGTCCAAAAAATATAATTCAGATAGAATCTAAGATACTAAATACTGGCTAATCTTCTGAATATCGCCTTCTAATTGTTCCATTAAATTGGAGAAAGTGAATATAAAGCTATTTTTGGTTGCCTCTACTTTTTCAACAGCTTGTTCAACCTGTCCTTCGATATTGCCTAGTGCTTCTTGATGTTGAGTAATTTCTTCTTGAAGAGCTTTGATACGAGCTTGTTTTTGTTGGATAGCTGTTTCTAATTGTTGCCGTTCTTTATCTCTCGAATAGATAGATTCGTTGACTCGTTTTTCTAGTTGCGATCGAAATTTTTCTTTTTCATTATTGAGTACTCCTTTATAATGCTCTGCACTTTGCAATAACTTTTCTAGGGTTAGCCCCATTGTAGAAGCAATTTTGAAAGCAGATTGGTATTTTGTTGCTTCGTCCATTGGTAGGTTGGCAAGTGACTGCAAAGAGTGTTTGAACTCAAGGTAGTCGAAGCCATCAAGGTTATTCGATTCAATCGCGTTGAGTAACATCGCGTGAATTTTCGGGTTTACCTCCATTGGCTCTTCAACAGGTGGTGGCGTAGGGGCGGGTGTATTTTCAGTTGTGGGAGTGTCATTTGCACCTTCATTAGTAGGTGGTGGTGAACTCTTTTCAGCTTCAGGTGGAGTAGCTGTGTTTTTATTTTCTTTCTTTTTAGGAGGGTTTTCTCCTGTCTCTTCTACAAAAAGTGATTTTAGATTTTTCAAATTAATCATTGAATGGATACTTAAAAATGATTGAAGTTGTTGTAAAATTGTAAAAAGGTAATCTGCTTATGCAAGCTCAAAGATAATCAAAAAAGCGAATTGGTACAGTTTCAAGATGGATAAACCTAGCGTACATATTGTTTTTACAGTTGTGAATGATTTAAACTACGATCAGCGAATGCAACGAATTTCCAAAACGCTCTGGGAAGCGGGTTATGAGGTCACACTTATTGGTCGCGTATTACCACATTCGCTTCCCTTAGATCAACAACCATATCATCAAAAACGTTTATCACCTTATTTCGAAAAAGGAAAATTGTTCTATATCGAATATAATTTGCGCCTTTTATGGCATTTGTTATGGCATCGATACGATATTTTTAGTGCGGTTGATTTGGATACAGTTATGCCTCATTATTTAATTTCAACATTAAAAGGTCGTCCGTTTGTATATGATGCCCATGAGTATTTTCCAGAGGTACCTGAAGTAGTTAATCGGCCTAAAATTCGCAAAGTGTGGGAATGGGTGGAACAATGGGTGGTGCCACGCGCCAATGCTGTTTATACTGTCAGTCGCTCTATTGCAGCTATTTTTTACACCAAGTATCAAAAAAAAGTAGGCGTTATTCGAAATATTAGTCATTTACAGCAAGAGGGGGTGATACCTTATCAGGCAGATCGTCCTTATATTATTTATCAAGGAGCCGTGAATGTGGGGCGTGGTTTGATGGTGTTGATAGCGGCAATGCAGTATATTGATTGTGATTTGTTTATTTGTGGAAAGGGAGATGTTTGGGAGGAGTGTGTGGCGTTTAGTAAAACACTTGGACTGGATCATCAAGTACATTTTTTGGGGCAGGTAGCTCCCCAAGCACTTCGACCCCTAACAGCAGGAGCTGTATTGGGCTTTAATGCTTATGAACCGCATCAAGGGGTTAGTTATTACCTGTCTTTGGCCAATCGTTTTTTTGATTATCTCCATGCAGGAATTCCTCAAATTTGCTCTAATTATCCCGAATATCAACGCCTGAATGCGCAGTATGAGGTGGCGGTATTGTTAGATGAGTTGCGTGTTGAGGAGGTGGTGAGGGTGGCGAATCGTTTTTTAGTAGATAAGGAGTTATGGGATGCTTATCACCAGCGGTGTTTGGTTGCCAAACAGGTACTCAATTGGCAGGAGGAAGG
>JAHDCM010000292.1:3822-5168 GCA_020629895.1 Bacteroidota bacterium | reverse complement strand
AATCGTCTATCGTTTCATCGTCAATCATCTCCCGCACAAACCCTGGCAAAGCAAAAGCCCCTCGATGTACATCAGGCGTATAATACCGCAAACCATGCTCTGTTACGAAAGCCCCTGCATACGCTTCATCCAAATCATTAATTGGGTGAATAGTTCCTTTAGTAGAAAAAGAAAAACTCCACATCCCACTCGTATAAGAAGGCATATAAAAGAGATAACAAAATACCCGCTCATTTCCAAATATACTTCGTAAAGACGTATAAAAATCCTTGAAATGTTGCGGCTTACAGCGCGGCGAACCACTTTGCGTAACCAAGATACCATCTTTACTCAAAATACGAGCCACCTCTTGGTAAAAATCAGGAGTAAATAAGCCCTGTGCAGGCCCCACTGGGTCACTCGAATCCACAAGCACCAAATCAAAACGCTCATCAGGCGTTTTTTTCACATACTGTACACCATCATCAATCACCAATTGCAAGCGCGTATCATAAAAAGCACTCGCAATTTCAGGGAAATGCTGCTGGCAAGCCTTCATCACAATCGAATCAATTTCCACTAGTACTACCTCTTTCACTTGTTGATGGCGCAGCACTTCACGCACCGTACCGCCATCTCCTCCACCAATTACTAGCACCCGCTTTACCGTTTTTTGAGCAACCAACAAAGGTACGTGTGCGATCATTTCATGATATACAAATTCATCAGCCGCTGTACACATAATCACCCGATCTAAAGCCAATAATTTCCCGTACTCATAAGATTCTAAAATCTCCACCAACTGAAAATTGGAACGTTGTCGAAATAGAGGCTTACTTTTATGTTTTAAAGATAAAATGACATGCTCCTCTCGATCGTGTAGCCAAATCAAGTCAAATTTACCATCGCTAACTAGCACCTGTTCTGTTAGTTGCCGATGTTCTATTAAATCTAATGAGGCGTTAGGAGCCAATTGATGCAGTGGACTTGCTGGTAAATCTTCGATTTGCCCTGTTTTGGCACCACTAGCCGATTTAAAAGAACGAAAAAAATACCAAATCGGTAAGTGAGGATATTTAGTAGTAATGTGTATAATTAATAATTGCCACTCTTTCCAAGCCTGCCACACAAATAAGCTATTTTCCGTTTGGCAAGCAATAGCGAAACCCGCATCAGGCAAAGACTGATAGGTAGACTGCCGAAGGTGAATGCCTATTTTCTGGAAAATATTGCGATTATTTTCAAAGAAATAAGGCACATTATCTAGCAATTCGGGAATGCACGCTTTGAGGGTAATTTGATAATAGTATTGGGGCAAGGTATTGGTAATTTGGTGATTAGTGATGCACCCATCCACTCATTAAGAC
>JAHDCM010000292.1:0-3722 GCA_020629895.1 Bacteroidota bacterium | reverse complement strand
CACTCATTGTTTAATCTGACTGACAATACTTGAATCAGTAATTTTATCATCTGCTACGAGTAAAAAGGCCTTACTCAAAACGACCGATAATGCCTTATCGCCTTCAAAAGGTAAAAATACTTTATCAGTGGTAAGACTTTTGCGATCAGGCACAATACAAAGATACTGATCATTTGGTTCCATCAAAATATTAGTACTACCAATGTGTATTTTGTAAGTACGCAGCTTTCCTTCCACAATAACAAACTTACCTTCAATCTTACACTTATCCGCAATTTTGAGGCGAGGTATCAAGCGTTCTAAAACGGATTTGCGAATTTTAGCACTTTCTTGTAAATCACCAAAGGAATACGATTGCCAATAATCGCGATGTTGGTTGGTAATTCCTCCGCTATCTTGCCAGTTAGGGTCATTACCCACACTAGCCACTCCCACAAACAAATCAACATCGCGCATCACCTCCGAAAAGACCAATGGCGGTACTTTAGCAAGCGAAATTTGGCGGCCCGATTTTATAAAACGCACCTGATCAGTCGCTACATAACTCCATATACCCGAATCGGTCCAAGTGCCATCCATATTCACCTCATTGACCCAAAATTCGGCACGCATTTCCCATTCTGATAAACTTAGGGTCGCCTCCATATTCGAAACCCCATCATCATAAGCCCCCATCAACGAGTATTGCCAATCCCGTATTTTAGCAAGCGTATTAAATTGATGTTGTTTTAAAATGTGTGCCGCCATACGGTTAGAATAGGTATCCGTATTTTCTTCGGCTTCAGTGAGTAGGTACACCTCGCGATAAGCTTGTTTAAGCGGCTGTTGTATTTCGTGTTTTTCAAGGAAATCACGCCAAGCCACAATATAATCAATACTCGAACCAATCGGATGCCACAGCGTTACCCGTGTGTTTGCATCAATCCAATCTAATGGTTTCCCATTCACATCTACAAAACTTCCATCTAGCCAAATCCCCTCGCTGTCTACTGCCCCCTGAAAAGTCCAAATCGTCTTTTTAGTAATAAATGACAATAAGCCATGATCTAAAAAATAGGGCTTAAATTTCTGCAAGGTCCAATGTCGTTTTTGAATATAAAAACGATCCATCCGATCCCGTTGGGCAGGCAGCATCTTTTGAATATCTTTCGCTTGTTGACGCAGGGTTTTTAGCGCACTTGCATGTTCCTTACGCACCGCAGCAGGAACCGATTTTTGTTCCTTCCCATCAGGTTTAAACCACCGTAAAACAGTTTTACTAGTAGATTGAATTTCTAGTATCGCCTTAAAATCTCCAAATTGCTGTTCAATAATACCATCCTTCAAACCAAAGTCAGGCACTGCCATATCTTCTAATTCATATTTGGTAACATCGTTTTGTTTCGCCACTTCCTGAACATATCTATCAATCAGGCGTTTGGTATTGGTTTGTCGCACCCGCAATTTGAGGCGTGTTAATTCCGCTACGCCATTCATGCCTTGTTGTGCAAGCGCATAAATACAGGCATTTCCCAATGCGGCAGCCGTAGGGCCACGTCCAGGTATTTTGTGATAACTACGTTGGGCAAGAGCCGCTAAAGTGCGGTTTAGTTCAGGAGCCTCATAAGCACCTACTAGCCAAATGATGCCTTTTATAATCGCTTGGTTTGGCCCACTTACCAAGGCCTTTTGGGTAGTAGGAATTTTAGAAAGATACTGCAACCATTCAATCAATTGAGGGACTACTTTTTTTGCTCCAATTGCCTTTACTTTTGCTTTCCCATCCTTCAAAAACTTAGCAGAAGGCTTCGAACCTGACTTAGCCGAACAATGTTGTAATAAATCACTCCACAACGACCCTTGTTTTTTATCCTTTTTCATCAGCGTATTCGCCTGCTTGCCCCAATCATCTGCGTTCAATTCACGAATAGGAAACGCCTCTTTTGCTTGATCCACTAATGCAAAAATATCTTGTACTTTCAGGTATTCTTTATCCTCTTCTTTGAGGTAATCAACAGCCGCAAGAAAGTCTTCTAAAGCTTGTCGCATCTCAGCCGACATCCCATTTTTTTTCACATGACGTTCCACATTTCTCAAAAACTGTGTGTAAGAAAAACGATAGCGGTTGATGTGTTTAGGAAGTTGTGTAACCAGTAAAATTAAATCTTCTTCGGTATAAGGGAGGCTGCGTTTGGCAAGATCATTCATCGGCGCATCAAACACCCGAAAGCATTTTCCCATACGTGGCTCTACACTTATTTCAGCCCAAGCACTGCGCGCGAAAAAGGCTTTGAAATAACGCAATTGCTGGTCTCGACTGCTCTCCAGTATTTTTTTGCCAAGCTTTGCTTGTTTGGTTTTAAAATCATAGCCCCATCTACTTACCTCAAATGCTTCGGTATATAGTTTATCTAAAAATACTTGTTCTTCATACAAACCATCAATAGGGTAGAGGGGGTATTGGTCATGTTCACTAATCACTCGTTCAGTCTCTTTGCCAACCTCAAACCACGGAACAACTGCTGCTAATTGGGGTTCCAACTCCAATTCTTGCAACAACTCCGAAATCATACGCACAGATAAATCTCGTTTTTCGAGGGTGCTTATATGGTAATTTAGTTGTTGGTTTGCTTGCAGTAAGGCTCTGGACGCGCGTAATTCATTCGTCAGTGCTTCTGATAAAGAAACATTCGGGTATGCCTTATACAATTGTTTGACGAGGGGTAAAAGTTGATCTAAGTCATTAGTTGCTAGGGGAATAAATTCGGTTATTACCTCATGATTAGTCACATATCCCTCTTCATAGAAGTATTCCAACATATCTTCCAAAGTACTCTTGATTCGCCAAAGAAAACGGTTTTGATCCGTATTGACTTGCGGATCATAAATCTTGTTAATATGAGCAATTCGCTCGTAAATGGCTCTATAAAAATCGTGTTGGTAGGACTGTTCTTGCTTTTTAAATTGAAGGATAAACGGCTCTTGTAATCTCGCAAAATAATAGATAAACATATCCTTCTTCACAATTTCTGCTCCTATTTGATTGAGCTTTAAATGGTGTTCGTAATAAGGGTGTGTACCTGCTAATTCGAAGCCATCAAAGTCCGTAATAATTGTTTCTTTTGTTGTCATTTTTTTGGTGATTGGGTGATTGAGGTGATTGTGGTTACTGAGATGATTGGATTGTTATGTGATGTAAGGAATTTCAATGGATAAACTAGTATCCAATCATCCTGTCATCCAATCATCGAATTAACCTCCCACCAATGGCGTCAACTTCACAAAACTCACTTTCAAAGGTGCTTGCAATTCTAATACCGCCTCTAAGTCATCTTCCTGTTTATCATTGATTAAAATGAAAAAACCATTATTTTGGAAGGCAGTTAGGGCAATATAATACTGCTTTTCAGGGTCGATGGTTCTTCGGTTTTTCATACGATACCCATTTAAGGTACGTTCCGTTTCGGTAGGTTGTACCAAACCCTGAAAAAGATCAGAAAGTGATTTGTTATAGGCTTCTACTTCTTGATACACACGCTCCTTTATGAGGTCTTTAATACTAATCGTAGTAGCGTCAGTGGTAAGTGTGATTTCTTGAAGAATTTTACCAGTAGCCGTTTCATCAAAAATGGTAATAGGCATGGGAGAATGTTTTGGGAGATTAAATAATTGAATAGAGATAAAAAACAATGGTGCAAAAGTAAAGGCACGCAAAGAACCTTCCAAATTTTTCTGAAAACGAT
>JAHDCM010000291.1 GCA_020629895.1 Bacteroidota bacterium | reverse complement strand
CCCACAAATTTGTCAATAAATGCACAATTATTGTGGCTAATAGACAAGATATTTATCCTAACATTCGCATCATTACAAATATCCCATTTTGCCAACGAATTTTTGTTATCAACGCTCTTTTTATTCACTAGTAGTTCTACTTTTATTTTCTTTATTCTCTGTTACATTTATGCTTCATCAGCAACAGCAAATAGAAGTAACTACTACACAACACGCACATTTCGCTCCTCCTTTTTTTCAGTTACCTAATCCAAAAACCGCTTTTAATGAAGCGTGTTTATGGAATCGCTCCCTCAATATGGACAGTCTACAAAAAGGCCTATATCCTTTTCCAAGACATCATTTAAGCTCGCAAATCCGCATTAGTGAAAAGGCTGCCCATTTACTAGATGATAACAACCGTATTATAGGTTTTTGTTTAGGTATGCACGCTAATACTTATCAATATGATTATGCACCTTTACTAAAAGAGATTAAAGCCACAGGGAGTGACTGGGTCAGCATCCACATCAAGTTTTTTCAAAACAACTGGCAATCCGATTCGATTAACATCCCAACTAACGATGCGCCTATTTGGAAACAACTGAATCAAACCCTACAAGCGGCAAGACAACAAAAATTAAAGGTTTTATTATTTCCCATTGTGCTTTTAAAAGACCCTGGTGAAGATCATTGGCGCGGTAATATCGCCCCCAAAAATCGCCTACACTGGTACTCTAATTACTCCTATTTACTATTGAAAATGGGAAAAATAGCCGCTAAAAATGAGGTGGCGATGCTTTCGGTAGGTTCTGAATTTTGTTCGATGCAAGCCAATACACAAACATGGGTGCAAATGATCCGCAAGCTACGTACTATTTATAAGGGTGCCTTAATTTACTCTACCAACTGGGATGCCTTAGACAATTTGCATTTTGATAGTGAACTAGATTTTCTAGGCGTATCTGCCTACTTTCCGCTCAGTGAAGAAAACGAACCAAGTGTAGCACAAATGACAAGAAGCTGGAATAATATTAAAGCCTATTTATTAGAGATTCAGTCAAAACGTAAAATTCCCCTTATTCTAACAGAACTAGGTTATGCCTCTATTGACGGAGCCAACAAACATCCCTGGGACTATACGACTACTGGCCCTATTGATTTACAAGAACAAGTCGATTGTTACCAGGCCTTTACCAATTGCTGGAAGGAAGAACAAGATTTTTATGGGGTGTATTTTTACGACTGGTTTGGTGTAGGTGGCTGTGAAGATCGAGGTTATACCTTACGAGACAAACCCGCGTTAGAAGTAGCTAAACAATGGTTTAAATAAAGGTTATTACCTTCTCTCCCCTGCTCCTAATGGTGTCAATGGCTCTTTAGTAGGAATACGCCCTTGTACCTGTGGTAAAGAAACCGTCTTCAACTTAGGTAAGACATATTTCGCAAACAACTCACATTCTTCTAAGTGTGGGTAGCCCGAAAAAATAAAGGAGCGAATGCCCATATCCATATAACGCTGTATTTTTTTTAAGATTTGGTCAGGATTGCCTACCAAAGCAGCTCCACAACCCGATCTTGCTCGCCCTATACCTGTCCAAAGATGCTCCTCCACAAAACCATCGTTCATAGATTGCGCCCGCATTTCTGCTTGACGAGACACTCCATAGGATTTAGCATCTAAAGCACGTTCTCGAATTTCTTTGCCCACCTCATCATCTAATTTGGAGACGAGCTTTTGTGCATGTGCGCGTGCTTCCGCTTCTGTTTCTCGAACAATCACATGCACCCGAAGTCCAAAATCGACGGTGCGATTATAAGAGGCAGCCTTGTCACTCATATTTTGCATCAACTCCTGTAATCTGCCCTCTGTTTCTGGCCACATCAAATAGACATCACAATGCTCGGCACACAAATCGACACCAGGAGGTGAATAACCGCCAAAATAAAGTAATGGCCCACCATTTTGTTGATAAGGCTTTACAGGCTCAGAAGGAAGTTTGAAATGATAATATTCTCCTTTAAAATCAATTTCATCGCTTGTCCATGCCTGTTTCAATATCTCGATCACCTCTCTCGAACGCTGGTACCGCGCTGCCGACTCTAAGTTTTCACCTGGCAAATTAGAGGAAATGATATTAACCGTCAATCGTCCTTGTAAAATATGATCAATGGTGGCTAAGGCACGCGCCAACATGGGCGGATGCACCTCCCCACAACGCACGGCTGCTAGTAAATTGATATTTTGGGTCATTGGAGCAACCGCTGATACAAAAGCCAGTGTGTCTTGCCCTACTTGATAAGAAGAAGGACACAAGATATTTCGGTACCCCAATCGGTCGGCTGTTAATAGGATATTGGAGATATGATCCCACCTACTTTTAAGGCGATTATCAGGCACTCCTAAATACTCAAAATCACCATTACAAATAGGAGCAAACCAAGAAATTTCTGCCCCATCAAGGTCTTTTGATCGGATATTGATACTCATAGATTATTATTTTTATGCAATCGTATTTCCAGTTGCTGCTTGCCACAAATCGTACCAGTCCACTCGGCTAATAGTTACTTTTTGTGCTTCCACTGCCGCCTCCACCCGCTTAATTTTAGTTGTCCCAATAACAGGCATTATACGCGAAGGATGCTTTAACAACCAAGCAAATAATAGTTGATCTAACGCTAAACCATATTTTTCACAAAGCGGCTTCGCTACTCGGTGAATACGCTGTACATTGACATCTTCGATTTGGCTAAAAATGCTTCCTCCTGCCACAGGCGACCAAGCTTGTGGGCGAATATTATGTTTTAAACATTGATCAAGGGTTCCATCTATAAAGCAATCGCGATGCATCAAAGAGACCTCGACCTGATTGGTAACTAATGGGATCCGACTATGTAATAAATCGAACTGAGCGGGGGTAAAGTTGGACACGCCTAATGCTCGTACTTTTCCTGCTTTTTCGAGTTTGGTAAATGCCTCTGCTACCTCATCAGGGTGTAAAAGTATATCTGGGCGATGAATAAGCAAGACATCTATATGGTCGGTTTGTAAAACTCGTAAGGAATTTTCAACCGAAGCAATCATGTGTTCGCCACTCGCATCATACGACTTAATATGGTGTTCAGGACGGGCATCACACACCATTCGAATGCCATATTTAGTAATGAGTTGCATTTGCTTGCGCAAAGCTGGTTTCAAGGCCAATGCCTTTCCAAAATCAGCTTCTGTTGAGTAGTCCCCATATATATCTGCTAGGTCGAAAGTTGTAATGCCCATTTCAAGGCAGCGTTCGATAGTATGCAAAATTTGTTCACTATTCATATTTGCCCCCCAAGCACCGATGCGCATGGTTCCAAAAATGAGGGTAGAACAGTTTAATTCGTCTAAAGAGGTAATCATTGTCTTCGTATTTATTTTTCGGTTGTAAATGTATTAATTTCTGATTGAAAAAATCTTATCTTGAAGAATTATTTGGACAGACGATGAAACGCTTGACGATTAACGACCAACGATAGACGGCTGAGGATGGATTAAATAATCATTGCATCGCGTTTTATATATCATAGTTCAACAACTCCTATTTCTCTCCATTATTACCCATTTCCCCACTATGATTTTTGACTTTCTAATTGTAATTATTTATTTCGTAGTAGTTGTTGCAGTCGCTATGTCAGGACGCAAGGGCTGGGACATCTCTACTGAAGAGTACTTTTTGAGTTCACGAAATTTACGTTGGCCCTCCATCGCTATTTCGACCATTGCCACCAATATACAAGGTTATCAGTATTTGGGTATGATGGGTTCTGCCTATTTATACGGTTTAGCACAAGCCAACTTTGAAATCAACGCCATACAAGGCTTATTTATGGCTGCCTTTATTTTCGTTCCCTTATACTTAAAGGATCGGATTATAACCATCACCCAATTTATCAAATCGCGGTTGGGAGAGACCACTGCCACTGCCTATTCCATTGCCAATATCCTGCTCTTTTCGACCATTGGGCTAGGTACCGCTTTTTGTTGGGGTGCCTACGCTGCCGAATCCGTTTTTACCGAATACCTCCTTTTTGTTTCCGATAATCGACTTGTACGCATTGGCTTTATCGTCGTCATTTTGGGTGGTTTATCTGCCCTATATACCTATTTTGGTGGACTAAGTGCAGTTGTTAAAACTGACATCATTCAGTTTTCGATTTTACTGATAGGTGGGACGGTTATTTTGTGGATTTCGGTACGAGAACTAGGAGGCTGGGGCGAGCTGTATAATAAAACGCCCGAACTAATGCACCTCCACCTACCCAATAACCATCCTAAGCTACCCTGGTTGGGTATGTTTGGTTTATTACTGCTTAATATCAATTATTGGTGTGCTAATCAAAGCATCGTACAACGTTCTTTGGCTGCCCGAAGTCTTAAAGAAGCACAAATTGGTTTGATGGTTGGAGGAATTATGAAGTATTATATGGCTTTAATCATCATTATTCCAGGGATTGCTTTAGCAGGTATTTTGGGTACAGATGGTTTACCTGAAGCCGACCAAGCCTTCACCTATTTAGTGACCAATTACCTTCCTACTGGTGTACGAGGTATCATTTTATGTGCTTTATTTGCTTCTTTGATGAGTACAGTCGATTCGCTTTTTAACTCTTTAGCAACACTCTTTTCGATTGATATTTACAAGGAATACATTAACAAAGATGCGACAGATGCGCAGATTGTCAATGCAGGACGACGCACTATTTTGGTGACACTTCTTAGCGGTGTTATTGTGGGAATTTTCTTGGCTTATTTGAAGCTGAATAATGCGGGAGAAGCATTTACCCACACTTTGAATGATATTCGTTATTATGTAAACTGCGGTATTGTGGTATTGATTTGTGTAGCGGCCTTTTTATTAAGTCCAAACCGTCACCTGACTCTCTTTGCTTTCTTGTTTACCGTTCCTATGCAGTTGTTTATTGCCTGGGCATTTGAAGACCCTGAATTAAATTACTTGATCCGTGCTTTGGTGGTTATTGGTACTTGTTTCTTGATTGTTGCGGTTCCAACTTATATCAATAATGGTGCGCGAAAATGGAAGGATTTATTGGTGTATGATGGTGCGGTAGTGAAAACTTTTGGTTGGGCTTTATTGGCTTCTTTGGTCATACTGCATGTCGTTTTTCATTAACCCTCTGTGGCTGACGAC
>JAHDCM010000290.1 GCA_020629895.1 Bacteroidota bacterium | reverse complement strand
TGAACAAGCGGGTATGAGACAACTACAAGTGGATAGCCCGACCTTTTTTCGCCTCGTACCATAGATGCGTAGATGCATTGATAGGCGAGGCGAAAAAAGGACACGCCCAGGGTATTTGATGATTGGGTGATTGAATGATTGGGTGATTGAATGATTGAATGATTGGTTTTTGGGGTTTATTATTTATTGTTTTGGTTGATTGTGTGAATTAGTCGAATGGCTGTTTGGTGATCATTGCCTCGTATTTGGGCAATGCGAATTGCTTTTTGAGCCACTTGTTTGGCTAATTTATGTTGCCCTACTTTATACATTAAGAGGGCGTAGGTTTCATTATTATAATATTCGTTTTCAATAGCAATAGATGTGATAATCCAGTCTATTGCATGAAGGAGCATTTTTTTATCGGTTATGTGATGACAGAAATTGCGGGCAATATCATTGAGTAATTTGGGATTGGAAGAGGGGCGTTTGTATAGATATTGTTGTGCATTTTTGGCATAAGCTTTCCAGTTGTTGGTAGATTGGTAATATAGCGAGGTCATTTCGAATGAAAACTGTTGTGAATTGGGTAGGTGTGCCGCTTTGATGACTTGCTGTGTTTGTTGAAAATGGGTGGGATTGGATTCTTGAATGGCTGTTATTACCCCATTATAAATGGTATTTCTAAGTTTTTCATTGACGGTTTGAGGGCTGTAATATTCTTTGAAAAATGCAAGGTCTTTCAGTAGGTAGTCAATGGCTTTACTATTGAGGTCATTGGCATTTTCGAAGATAAACTCTCTATTTTCGATTGTTTTTAGGTCGCTTTGTTGTTGTAGGTATTGATCTACAATGTGGTGATAAGGTTGGTGATTCATTCGTAGTGCATACGCTAAGTCTTTGAGTAACTCAGGATTGCGATTTCCTGTGTGATATTGTTGTTGTAGCTCGTGAAGACTTTTTACTTTGGAGGTCGTATTTTTTTTAATAGGGATGGCCGATTTTAAAATCACCTGTTTACCAATATCCAGTAATTGTTTTACATCCTTTTCGCCTGTTGTTTTCCATAGTAGTCGGCCTTGTGGCGAAAAATATAAGAAGGTAGGAAGCTCGCGGATGGTATGCCTTTTTATGAAGTCGTGTTTGTCCTTTTTGCTAAGGTTGACATTGTAGTTGATAAAAAAGGTATTGTGGAAATTGGCTACTTTGGAATGGGTAAAGACTTGTTGTTCCATTTTGCGACATGGAAGACAGTAGTCGGCATGTACGACTACAAAAACGTGTTTGTTGGCCTGTTGTGCTTGTTGGAGAATTTGATACCAATAGTCTTCCTGAAACCGAATATGGGATGAGGGAGTTTGCGCATAAATAGGGATACTATTCGTGCTGCAAAGTAGTAGCAATAGGGATATAACTGCTCGAAGTAGCATGTTGGCTTATTCAAGGGGAAATGGCTTGATAACTTGGGGAGGTATAATTAGATTTCTTTGATGATATGTCAGAAAAGGTGTTTAACGTATATCGTGACTATGACAAAAAAATTAGAAACCGCAAATTATAAATAGTTGCTTAGAAAAAATAAGTATCAAGCAAACAATTGCGGAATAGTGACGAGTGTAACTGAATGAGATAAGAGCGAAAAAGCTAGTTAATAGGCTATATTCCGCTTGTAGTCAGTGTTTGCACTAGATTATTGGAAAACAGGAGACAGGGTGTTTATTCTTTAATTTTGACGAAAGTAGGAAGGTACCTCATCAGTACCTTCCTTTTTTTGTTAGCCTAATAAATTTGATAAAGATGTTTTTTGACGAACAATATCTTTGAGCTTCAACAAATTGGTATATTCACCTCGTTTGTTTCTTAGTTCGCTGATAGACTCTTCAATGAATTTGAGTGCTTTATTGTGTTTGCCTATTTTGTATAATAAGGCAGCGTGAGTTACTCGGTAATCACAATTACCTCTATCATGACTCAAAAGACGCGTTTCAGTCCATAAAAGGGCATTTTGTAGTGCTGTTTTATTAGTAGCATGTAGGGCATAATTCCAAGCAATTTCTTGAAGTTGGCTAGGAGCTATATGATGCTCTTGTTCTAGGAAGGCACTTGTTTCTTTGATATAATCATCCCAATTATTGGTGAGTTGATAAAATTGAGATTTCATTTGTAGTTTGAATTCTTGTTTATCAGGAATAGAAAAACGATCAATGAAAGAACAAGCATGGTTCATTTCGACTTTATTTCGTTTATTGGCAGCTTTAATCACTGATTGGTTAATTGCATTTTTGATACGTGCTTGCAGTATATTGGCAGGATATAAAGAAGCGTAGTAACTTTGATTTCTCCATAGATAGTCGAAAGCTTCAGAGTTGACATCTGTTGTAAAGTATAGAATAAACTTGAGACTTTCCTTTGACTTTGGATTTGCACTATCTAAATACTGTTTTACAATATGTTCATAAGGCTCATGAAATTTTTCTGATTGATAAGCAAATTTGCGGAGAAACTGTGGATCACGCGCCCCATTTTCATAAGTGTTTTGCATGTCGATAAACTCCTGATACATTCGGGGAATATTTCCTGTTTCATGACTCACTGTTTGCCCTCTACTGCTATAATGTCCACCCGCTTTTAAAAGCTCCTGGGGAGTTTTTTGGCCTTTCAACATTCCTAATAATTCGCCTTTGGAATCGAAATACATCCAAAAAGGAGCTTCACGCGTAGAGAGGTCATATTTTTCATAAAAACGCACTCCTTCGGGGGTATTGAGTGCTAATTTTAGGTTGATAAATTTTTCTTGGTACAGATCAGCCACATCATTATTGACAAAAGCACTTTCATAACTTCCTGTTCCTTTGTGTACATACACAAAAATAGGTAGTTTCATGTGTTGTGCGGTCTTGGTTGCTTGCTCAAAGGGGCCAATAAAAAAGCGAAGTTTTCCACTATTGGCTGTTTGATTAGAAGAACCCAATGCCACTAGTGTAGACATCGTGATGCAAAATGTAAAGAGACAAAAAGTAGAGAATGTTTTCATGGAAGGGAGTAATTTGAATGTACAATAAACCATTAGTTCGTGCTTGGAGGGGAACAGACTGTTTTACTTTCAAGCAGTAGGTAAGTAAGAGGTGTATAGGGGAAACACCTTATTATTTACGAGACTGTATGAAATTTGTTACATCATGACTAAAAGAGATATGCATTTTTTAATAAAATACGTTGCTTATTAGACATAATAATACCCCTGTTATTTCTTTGTCAAAAAGAAATAATCAGTAAAGATGAAAAAATAAATTGATCAAATAGGCAGCTAGATTGGGCAATTTATTCTTTCCTCTTTACTCATATACTATTCGTATAAAAATACTTGGAGGTTCAAACAAATTTTACATTTAGGATTGAGAGGTGAGGTGCTATTAAAGTATAAGTGCTATCTGAATTAACATTTAAAAAGTCCTAAATATAGATGTTTGATTTCTTGAGGTTGGTTGAATAATTACATGGGGAGGAGGGAGGGGGATATTGTCTGTTCCCTAACCTAAAGCGAAGTTAGAAAAAAGGAAGGAGGAATAAAAGAAAATAGCTCAACAATTTTTATAAGTAAAAGCAGCTAAGTGTCTGATTTATAGTACACTTATGTCCTGAAATGCTTATGGTTATTAAGATGTGGTATTTAGAAAAAAAACTAAATGCCACATCTTTTTTCTTTACAAATATGTGCTATTATAAGCTTGTAAAAATACTTAATTTATAGGCTTTGTGCAGGGGTTATTGGTTTACCTAATTGTTGAATGCTTTCAATCAATTGATTTTTTAGTGCATTACTTGCAGGAAGAAGAGGAAGCCGAAGATGAGGCGTACATAAACCTAGCAGATGCATCGCCATTTTGATACCAGCAGGATTATTTTCGGCAAATAGCAGATGAATAAAAGGGAGTAATTGGTAATGGAGGGATTGCGCCTCCTTTAGGTTCGATTTTCGAGTGGTATCTACCAAATCTGCCGTCATGCTTGGATAGGCATTTGCCATAACTGAAATTAAGCCATCAAAACCACTAGCAATGAGGGGCAAGGCGAAAAAGTCATCACCAGAAAGTAGTGCAAAATCATCAGCGGGACGACGCGCGACCAATTCCATGCACTGTATCAAATTACCCGAAGCTTCTTTGATACCTACAATATTCTCAAAATCATTTGCCAAACGAATCACCGTATCGGGCAACATATTACCTGCTGTCCTTCCTGGCACATTGTATAAGATAACAGGAACAGGGCTACATTGAGCAACTTGTTTAAAATGCTGATAGATGCCTTCTTGGGTCGGTTTGTTATAAGCAGGACTAGCGGTAAGAATACCTGAAATACCCTTAAAGTTACTTGTTTTTATTTCTTGAACCAGTGCAGCGGTATCACTATTCGAAAATCCAGCAACAATAGGAATACGTTGATTCACGACTTTGGCTGCAAATTCTAAAAGCTGTTTTTTCTCGCTGGATGAAATGGTTAATGCCTCACCCGTAGAACCTAGCACTACTACATAATCTATCTTATTGGCGATAAAATATGTTAGTATCTGCTCAAAGGCGGGGTAGTCAATTTGTCCATCTGCTAAAAAGGGGGTGACAATTGCTACGCCAGTGCCACCAAATATATTGTTCATAAGGATTAGGTTTGGGAATTGATTGTCTCTAAGAAGTAATGCACTTCATCAATATAAGACTCCAACGAATCGTTGGTTGGATTAATCATGAGGTCGTAACAATGCATTTTTTCCGCATCATAAGGGCCTACTCTAAAACGAGCTTGAGAGAAGGTGGTAATATATTCTAAGGGCGGAATATCTCCTAAAGAAGCATTGATTAAAATGTCGAATTTGTAATCAGTAAAGTGATCTGTTTTGCCATTAACAGGTTTAAAGTACCAAGTGATATTGCGACGTGAAAAGGTATCGTAATTCAAATTATCAGTAGCAGCTCGGTTTGAGTCGATAAAACCCAATAATTTGACTTGTTTTCGCGCTTTTTCCAATTTCTTGACATAATTAATGATAATAGGAATATTATCTTCATTGGTAGAATCAAATAAGATACCTATTCTTTCTGATTCTGCTAAATTCACAAAATGATGTGCCACCTGATGTTCTTCCAATCTATTTTTAAGAAAATAGTTGAATAAGTATTTTTTAATAAAATGGAACATAGCAATAGGGTTGGATTAG
>JAHDCM010000289.1:2478-5198 GCA_020629895.1 Bacteroidota bacterium | reverse complement strand
TGTGGTCGCCCAATTCTGAATGATTGACGATTGTGTAGAGACGTTTTGTAAAACGTCTTACGATAGAACGATTTTTTTCCCTAAATTTACAGCAACCAAAACCAGTAACATGAAAAAAATAACCATCGCAATTATCAGTATCACCATATTAGCACTTATGGGAATGGGCTATCAACAATACCAAAACCGTCTTCCCAACCAAGAAGACGATGAGAAAATGTTACGTAAAATCTATGACAATGCCCTATTACACAGCGACAGCTACGAAAATCTTCGCTACCTATGTAAGCGAATTGGAGGACGACTAGCAGGTTCTCCACAAGCAGCGGCAGCCGTTGAGTGGGGTAAACAAACGCTTCAAAGACTGGAAGTAGATAGCGTATTTTTGCAACCTTGTATGGTGCCGCACTGGGAACGAGGAGAAAAAGAACAAGCACGTATTATTTCAAAGCTTATTGGCTGGGAAGAAGTCAATATTTGTGCGTTAGGGAATTCGATTCCAACGCCCGAAATTGGCTTAACTGCTCCCGTAGTGGAGGCGAAGACCGTAGCAGCTATTGCGGATATGGATGTCAAAGGAAAAATTGTATTCGTTAATAATCCTTTCGACCATAAGCACATGGACACCTTCGATGCGTATAGTGGCTGTGTAGGCGATCGTTATGAAGGCGCACCAATGGCTGCCAAGCATGGTGCTGTGGGTTTTATCCTTCGTTCACTAGGGCATGCGATTGACGAATTTCCACATACAGGTAATATGGCGTATGAAGAAGGTATTCCGCCAATTCCATCAGTAGCGATTAGTACCAAAGGTGCCGAATACCTTAGTAAAATTATAGCCAACGATGACGAGGCAAGTTTTTATATGAAACTCAATTGCCAAAGTTATCCTGATAAGCCTTCGTTTAATGTGATAGGTGAAATAAAAGGAAGTGAATTTCCTGATGAGATTATTATGGTTAGTGGACATATTGATGCTTGGGACAATGGCGAAGGTGCGCATGATGATGGCTCAGGAGTCGTTCAATCAATGGATGTATTACGCTTGTTCAAGGATATTGGTTACCAACCCAAACGTACTGTCCGTTGTGTATTATGGATGAACGAGGAAAACGGAACGAGAGGAGCAAGAGAATATCTAAAAGTGGCTAAAGAAACTAAAGAAAAATGTATCCTCGCTATTGAGTCAGATCGTGGAGGTTTTGCGCCTCGTGGCTTCTTTATCGACGCTGATAGTGCCATCCTCAAAAATAGATTTGCTAAATTAGAGTCATTCAAAAAAATACTAGAACCTTACCAGCTTCATATTTTTCAAGAGGGTTTTAGTGGGGTAGATATTAAATTTCTAAAAGAAATAGGGACAACCTGTGTTGGTTTAGTTCCTGATTCACAACGGTATTTCGATTATCACCATACGGCTAATGATGTATTTGAGAATGTGAATAAACGAGAGCTGGAATTAGGAGTTGCTGGAATGGCAAGCTTAGTATATCTGGTCGATCAATATGGTGTTGTTTTAGAGGAAGGTAAGAAGGACTAATGCCTGATATTTTTAGTAGATATGAAAGAAATACGCAAGATCATTTCTTTTTACGACTCACTAGATCATGAACTTGAGAAAGTAGCATTGGCAACAGTGGTCAATGTAGAAGGTTCGGCATACCGACGTATTGGTGCGCGTATGCTGGTAACAAGTAGTGGCAGTTGGGTAGGAGGTATTAGTGGAGGTTGCTTAGAGGGAGATGCGCTAAAAAAGGCGCAGAAAGCCATTTATCAAAATAACTGCTCTACGGTGGTTTATGATACTACTGATGATGATGAATATCAGGTAGGTGTGGGCTTGGGCTGTAATGGGCGTATTGAGATTTTATTTTCACCAATTGACCCCACTGATCCTCATGATATTGAACAATTGAGGCGTATTACGACTTCTGAGGAAGCAAGTCTATTTGTTCGTATCATTGGTGGAGACTTGCCAGACTTATTAGGTGTATCCAAGCAAGTAGTGGAAGAAGGACTTAGCGATTTTGCGGGTGTTTCAGCAGATGCTTGGCATCAGTGTGTGGAATTGGTGAAGAAAAAACGAAAACCGCGCGTTTTTGAATTATTGACAGTAAAAGAGCAAACTATACAAGTATTACTAGAGTATATCCCTCCCGAAATACGATTGATTATTGTGGGAGACAATTATGATATATTGGCTCTGATAGGCATCGCACAAGAATTGGGATGGGAGATTTATGTGGTAGGAAAAGCGAAAAAATTAGCTAAAGAGGTGTTTCAAATAGCAACACAGGTCGTTGATTATAAAGAAACACATACACTACCACTCAATGCCTATACAGTGGTAGTGTTGATGAGTCATGATTATGAAAAAGATAAGCAAATGTTAACCTTATTTATGGCTAAACCATTGCGATATATCGGTTTGCTAGGGCCGAAAAAGCGAATGTTGAAAATGCAAACAACATTGGGAGGAAAGCAATGTCTGGAACAAATGACGAACTTATATAGCCCTGTTGGTTTAGAAATAGGAGCCGAATCGCCCGAAGAAATTGCCTTATCTATTTGTTCGGAAATTATCAGTGTATTTCGAGAGAAAACGGGAGGCAGTCTGAAGTTTAAAGAAGGAAGTATTCACGAAAGGGTACTATAATCGGTAGGAGTGTCTATGTCTAATAAAATGTTTTGATTGGTCATTTCTAGTCGGTGAATATGCT
>JAHDCM010000289.1:0-2378 GCA_020629895.1 Bacteroidota bacterium | reverse complement strand
GTGTCTATGTCTAATAAAATGTTTTGATTGGTCATTTCTAGTCGGTGAATATGCTGGCTATTGGCCTGCACAATTACCTTACAGCCATTGGTGTGGGGAGGATGAGCGAGTATCGCTTTTTGATAAATATTTGAAAAGAGGACAGGGTTGCCCTTTTGAGATTGGTAGTAAGGTACAAGGATACAATGCTTGTTTTCTAAAGAGGCATTGTAAAAATGATGAATGATATGGTTATAATCTTTGGTGCTAAGAAAGGGTTGGTCAGCCATACAAATCAAATAACCAGAAGTATAAGGAGAACAAGCAGCTACACCCACTTGAATAGAGGTGGTCATCCCTATATTCGCATGAGGATTGACCACCTTTTTACAGTTTGTTAACTTACCTGTATCTATTAGTTGATTGGTAGTAGTATTTACGACGACAATTAGTTCGCGAATAGTTGTTCTTGATAATTGCGCAATTGTTTGATACAACATCGCTTCCCCATTCACATCTAAGAATAGTTTATTAACACTGCCCATTCGGGTAGATCGTCCTGCTGCAAGTAGTATCCCACTAATCACTGATTATTCCTTTTAGTGCGTTTCAGAAGTGGTTTCTTCCTGATTAGTACTAGCAGACATGTTGGCTTGTGTTAGCTTTGCTGCTCGATGAATGGCTTTTCGCATTCGGTAGTAAGTCGCACAACGACATATATTGATGATGCTATTGTCAATATCCTCATCGGTAGGATTGGGATTTTTATTGAGTAAGGCTGCCGTAGCCATCATAAAACCAGGTTGACAATAGCCACATTGAGGCACGATTTCGTCGATCCATGCCTGCTGTACTGGATGGAGTTGCTCTTCAGAAGGCGAAAGCCCTTCAATAGTCGTAATTTCTTTGTCTGCTGCAAATTTCACGGCATAAGAACAAGAACGAACAGCTTCTCCATTAACATGAATAGTACAAGCTCCACAAGCGGCTTGTCCGCAACCAAATTTGGTGCCTTTAAGATTTAATAGATCACGTATGACCCATAGTAGTGGTGTTTGTCCATCTACCTCTACTGTTTGAGCTTTTCCGTTGATTTTGAAAGAGATTGTCATATATAGGAATTATTGGATCGATGCAAAATCTTGTGTCTATATTATTGGGGTAAATGCGCGCCTGTTTCGGCCCATTTTTTTACGGCTTTAATATAATCTTCCTTTGAAATAGGAGGAGCTTCTCTAGGCGTGCCTTCATGGTTTAGTCCAGGATTAAAGACCCAAAGTACCAGTGGGTCTTCAGTTATATGTTTGACTATATCTTCTAATGAACGATCTCCATTTTTACTTTTATCAAGTAAGGCGGCTCCTACTTCGGCTTTGCTCAAACCCTGCCAGCCCATACTACGTGGGGCCAAATGCCAATGAGGTGCGCCAGGCACACCGGAGAAATCGTTATTTTCGCTTTGGTGACAAGTACCACATTTTGCAGCAGGTAGCCCATGCCCATCTTTACCACGTTGAATGCCAAAATAATGCAAGTGACTGTCTTCTCCCTGTCGTGGAAAATCATCAGATGGATGACAGTTCATACAGCGTTTATGCATAACAACTTTCATCATTTCATCAAATGCTGCCAACGATGCTTGTTTATCTTGTTGTGGCTTTACTTCTGTATCCGAAATAGATGCCTTCTTAGTGGCTACTTCTGCTTGATTGGTGGGTGGAAATGCCAAACTAAGACCAATAATACACAGGAAGATAAATGGGGTAATTAAGTAAGATTTTTTCATCATTCCGTTCAATTATTTTACAATGCTTGAAGATACTAAAACATTTTTTTTAAGAACTTGTCAATTCGTGTCAAATAAAAAATTATTACAAGGAATCTCTTTTCCCTATCTTTGCGGCAGATTTTTAACCAAAAAAGTATATAATGCCAGCATTAGAAACGATACAGATTGAGCTTGGATTTGAAGCTCCTGATTTTACGTTATTAGAGGTAAAAAGTAATACACAACAGTCATTGAGTGATGTACGAGGTGAAAAGGCTACTGTTATGATGTTTATTTGTAATCATTGTCCTTTTGTAAAACATATCAATAGTCAATTATCACAATTGGCAAAAGATTATGCGGATAAAGGAGTCGCTTTAGTCGCAATATGTAGTAATGATGCCGATAAATACACGGATGATAGCCCTGCTAACTTGAAGGCACAAGCGGAAGCGCATGATTTTATCTTTCCCTATTTTTATGATGAAACTCAGGTAGTTGCTAAAGCCTATAAGGCGGTTTGCACGCCTGATTTTAGTATTTTTGATGCAGCTATGAAATGTGCGTATCGCGGGCAGTTAGACAATTCTCGCCCTGGTAATGGGAAGCCAGTAACAGGAAAGGATATACG
>JAHDCM010000288.1:3502-5211 GCA_020629895.1 Bacteroidota bacterium | reverse complement strand
GGGCAATTTATTCTTTCCTCTTTACTAAACAATCGAAGCGGCATCATTTTTTCTACTTTTTTAAGTATCTTAATAACACACATCCCCTATACACAAACAATCCACGCCCCTAAGCTCATTCTTCTTTAATCACACACAATTATAAAGACCTATGGATGTAGCTCAAGCCACCAACTATATCGCTCTTGCCATCCCCATTTTCTTCCTACTCATCGGAATAGAATTACTAATTGGCAAGCTCAAAGAAACCAAACTCTATCGCTTCAACGATGCCGTTACCAACATTAGTTGTGGAATCGGGCAACAAGTCATTGGTATATTTAGCAAAACAATCCTTATTATAGGATACCTTTATTTGTATGAACACCACCGACTATTTACCATCGAAAACACCTGGCTCAATGCCTTCCTGCTATTTATAGGAGTCGATTTCTTTTACTACTGGTTTCACCGCCTCGCTCACGAAGTCAGCTTTATGTGGGGCAGTCATGTCGTACATCACCAAAGCGAAGAATACAACCTATCAGTCGCCCTTCGTCAAGGATGGGTACAAGCCTTCTTCTCTACAGGTTTCTACCTTCCCCTAGCCTTCATAGGGTTCCATCCCGTAGCATTTATTGTTATCAACCAATTACAAACACTTTACCAGTTTTGGATACACACCAAAACCATCGACAAAATGCCCGCCCCCTTCGAATACATCATGAATACCCCCTCTCACCACCGCGTACATCACGGCGTCAATCCCAAATATATTGATAAAAATCATGGCGGCACCCTTATCATATTCGACCGCCTGTTTGGCACCTTCCAAGAAGAAGAGGAAGAAGTAGTATATGGTATCACCACACAGCCCAAAAGCTGGAACCCCCTCTGGCTCAACATCGAATATTGGGCAGATATGTTTCGCAATGTCAAGCGCGCCTCCAAATGGTCAGACAAAATAAAAATACTTATCAAAGAACCCGGCTGGAAACCTGCCGAACTAGGCGGCCCCGTAGAAGGACAATCTGTCACCCCACAAACCTTTCAAAAATACGACACCACCATCCCCAATGGTCTCAATTACTATATCTTATTTCAATACCTAGTCATCCTACTCAGCAGCACCCTATTTTTATTTGGCAGCAATCAACTTTCTTTACTACCCAAACTCGCAGCCGGCACACTAATCATCTTCTCCATCGTCAATTTAGGCGGACTCTTCGAATCAAAACGCTGGGTTTGGTACGCCGAACACATCCGCTTATTACTAGTAGCAATACTTTGTGTCATCTTACTCCAACCCTTCGTATCCACCATTCCAATGTTATTACTCGGCTTATTATTCATGGGCATCTCCATGATATGGCTCAACAAATATAAACCCCTATTTACCCAAACCATTAGCTCGCTCATTTAACAACTATTTTGGGCGTGTCCTTCCATAGCCCTTTCGGAACTGGCGAACCACAGTCATACCTATTACTTCAAGCCCTCAATCCGCCAGCTCCTCAAGCTCTATTTCAGGTCGGGCTATCCGCTTGTAGTTGGCTCGCACACAAGGTGTTCCGCTATTCGCCTAGCAGTGTCTTCCTTCGTCAGCCCTGCTAGACGAAGCGTCACTACCTGTCTACTTCACCAAGCTACCGCTACTATCCCTCACGCGGTAAATCGTGCGATGCGCCACGAAAGACCCTTTACCAATCATTACACATCGCACATTTTTT
>JAHDCM010000288.1:0-3402 GCA_020629895.1 Bacteroidota bacterium | reverse complement strand
CATTTTTTCATCGCACGTCGCACATCGCACATTTTTTTATCGTTCAATCGTTTCATCGTTCAATCGTTTCATCGTTCCATCATTTTCCTTATCTTGCGAAAAAAACAAATGAATAGCTCTACTCATATCAAAGTACTAGACAAATACTTTCAACCTTATATCTCGGCTGAAAAAATTGACCAAGTCGTCACACAATTAGCAAAAGCCATTACCCAAGACCACGCCAATGACAGACCACTGTTCATTGCAGTACTAAATGGAGCCTTTATTTTTGCAAGCGATTTCCTCAAAAAAATCCCCTTCGATTGCGAAATTTCCTTCATCAAAACCAAATCTTACGAAGGAACCAGTTCCACAGGTGAAGTCTTAGAACTTATTGGACTAGATGAAGATATTAAGGGACGTACTGTGATTATCTTAGAAGATATCGTTGATACAGGCTTGACCATCAAAAAGCTACTACACACCTTACAACAAAAAGAACCCAAAGTACTCAAAATTGCGACCTTACTATTTAAACCCGATGCCATCCAACATCAGTTTCCCATCCATTATATCGGATTAGAAATTCCTCCTAAATTTGTGCTAGGATATGGATTAGACTATAATGGATTAGGACGCAACTATCCCGAATTATATCAATTAGTCCAATAGAAAAAATATTTTTTAATAAAGTCCTTTTGATAGGCTATTTTTTAACGCTTTTATTCTAACTTTAAAGCGCAAAGCATTTTGACCTGTCCACTTCTTCTAAACCTCATAATTCTCCTATATATCTATGAAAGACATTATCAAGCAAATGGACAAAGCGTTTGATAGCCGCGTCCGCATTGCAATCATGTCCATTTTAATGGTTAGCAAAGATTGGGTTGATTTTAACTCTCTCAAAGAACGACTCGGTGTCACGGATGGTAATCTCGCTAGTCATACCGCCTCTTTAGAAAGACGTCAATATATTGAAGTACGTAAACGCTTTATCGGTAAGCGTCCCAACACGTCCTATCGTGTCACTCCTCTTGGCAAAGAAGGATTTACCAATTACGTCAATGCCTTGAAACAGCTTCTTCAAATTAAACAGTAATCGGCCCATCTAATATAATATGAGCCAATGGAAAAAAACCTTTTCACTAAAACGACAACTCAAAAGCTTCCAATACGCTTTTAGAGGACTAAGCTACGTATTTCGGCACGAAAGCAATATGCAAGTACACCTAATGGCGATGCTATTTGTATTAATAGCAGGATGGTATTTCCAAATTAGTCGAATCGAATGGATCGCAGTGGTAGGAATAATTGTACTCGTAATGGCCTTAGAAGCTATCAATACAAGTATAGAGGCAATTGTAGATTTAGTAAGCCCCGACTATCACGAACTAGCAGGACGGGCCAAAGATGTCGCAGCAGGAGCCGTCACAATCGCTGCCATCGGAGCCATCATTATTGGAATGCTTGTTTTTCTGCCGAAATTAGGGGTATAATCTGATACTTATTCGTTTCATACCCCTCAAACACACCATAGTTTTCTTCAATCCATTGTTTTACTGCTACCGAGTCATAGCGAAAACCCTGTACATTCATTTCGTAAATAGCAGGCGGGTTATAATACGAAGAATCACAATCAAAACAGTAATTCAAATCAGGAAACCAATTCCCAATAAATTCAATTCGTCCATCCTCGTCAATATCTTTATGCATCCCTGCAAACATAGGAAACGTATCTTGTCGAACAACAACAGTACTATCAACGATCACCTGTAAAATCCGATCATATTCATATTGCCCCACAAAACCAAGCAAAATCTCAAACTGCCCTCTTGCTCCCTCTAATTCGCGCACAATCGGCAACAAACCAGCATGCATATTAAATAACTTTTCCTGATCGTAGTAAATCAAATTAGAATCTACATAAATACTAAGTTGCTGATAAAAGGCATCGCCATCCGTAGCCTGACGTATCGCACGAATCAACAAACGCTCATTTTGAGCTAGTATAACTTCCTCCTCAACAATATGTTCAGGCAGTCCACAATCCAACTCAGTTCCTTCTGGCACAATGCTGCACGTTAAAACACATCCCATTACTACAAAAAGAATGCAAATCCAATATATAATGTCTTTGAATAATCTCAATAATAAAATAGCTTTGTGAAAAATAAAGTCAAATGAACCAATTCGAAACACCCGTATTAATTTGGTGGATCATTATGGTAGTTATTACCCTTTTGAATCTAGGCTTACTAACATATAGTTACAAGATACTAAAAAGAAAACTACCACAAATGCCCAAAAGCATACAAAGTATTCGCAACTGGCAACTAGGTTTAGCTACTATTTATACCCTTGTCTGTGGTTTTCGCTCTATCTTCCCACGAATGGATGTCAAACGTGTTGTCTTATGGGATACCTGGATTTCAGCAGTCGCCATCGGACGTTCAGCAGCAACAATCGCTGAACTTTGCTTTGTGGCACAATGGTCATGGCTATTATGGGAAATTAGTAAAGGCTCAGGCGATCAACGCATTGGGAAACTATCTAAGGTCATGCTACCTATTATCTTTATTGCAGAGATTTTTTCTTGGTACGCCTGTATCTCTGGAAATTATCTAGGAACCGCTATCGAAGAATCACTATGGGCAGTTACGGCCACCATTATGTTAGTCGGACTCTTTTGGGCGCGTCCTTATTACAAAGATCTCCAACACCGCTTTCTAAATATCGGTATTGTATCCTGTATTTTATATGTCATCTATATGGTTACAGTCGATGTACCCGAATATATACATGGCTGGCAAGCAGCCGAAGCAGCCAATAAAGTGTATTCCTCTATCCCACAAGGCTTATGGGAAGTAGCCACACAATTTCAAGTTTCCAAAGCATACATCGATTGGCAATATGCCTTTGTTTGGATGACCCTTTATTTTAGCATCGCTGTTTGGATGAGTTTAGTTCTTATCAACTCCCCACGCATGGATCAAGGATTAAGAAAATAACTTATTTTACCTTGCCTACTCTCCCAACAAAGCATCAATAGCTACTGCTAAAGTACGATCTTTATCGGTGACAATATTACCCGCATCATGCGTACTCAAACGCAATTCCACCTTATTATACACGTTAGTAATAAACGCATGATGATTTTGCTTTTCCGATAAGATGGCTACTTGAGTCAAAAATCCAAAAGCTTCTACAAAATCCTTAAATTCAAATTTGCGTACTAATTCGTTGTTTTCTTCAATCCACATAATAATTCATTTTTTTGAGTAAAATACCATATACGGAAATTAACAATTATTAAATGTTTGGGTTTAAAAAATAGTGTATTTTAGTTCACCTGTATCCTATTTCAACCTATAACTAAGTAAAGATGAAAAAATAAATTGATCAAATATTGCTAGACTATTT
>JAHDCM010000287.1 GCA_020629895.1 Bacteroidota bacterium | reverse complement strand
TAAAGAGGAAAGAATAAATTGCCCAAATATTGATGGGCAGTATTGGAACAAATATTTGTTGCAAAACAAAAGTAAGGTATAAATACTAACTTCCTCACTCCACTCATCATTTTTTTTGTTAAAATGCGCAAGGGATAGTAGCGGTAGCTTGCCGAACTAGCCAGGTAGTGACGCTTCGACTAGCAGGGCTGACGAAGGAAGACACTGCTAGGCGTTTAGCGGAACACCTTGTCTAGGAGGCAACTACAAGTGGATAGCCCGACCGCTATGCAAAAAGCGCAGTTTCAAACACTCGTATGAAATTGCGCTTTTTGCATAGTGGTTGCGCCCAACTATAAAATAGAAATAGCGAGTAACATGTATTGCCAATTCATAGTTTATTATTTTTTTCAATAGTAAAATGGCATAAATAGACGTAAATGTTTAATTTTGAGTGATTTAGTAATGGATAAAGAATAACTTCATTGGGAAATGTCCATCAATGATAGATTTTTATCAACCAAGAAAACAAATAACATGCGCTCTATTAATATTGAACCTAGTTTAAAAGAAATTTGTCCACGTCTTCGATTGGGTTGTGTTCAAGCGGAGGTGGTTTCTGAGCAATATTCGGAAGGATTGTGGGAAGAGGTGATTAATCCTTATTTGCAAGCACAGGAAAGTGAATTGGAAACGAATCAAATTAGTCAGATTATGGCGATTGCTGAGGCGCGAGCTGCTTACAAGGCTTTAGGAAAAGACCCTAGTCGGTATCGTTTATCGGCAGAGGCATTGTTGAGGCGGGTGGTAAAGGGAAAAGGTATTTATCAGATCAATAACATTGTAGACATTATTAATATTTCTTCGATAAAAAGTGGCTTTTCAATTGGAGGATATGATACTAAGAAGATTGAAGGAGATATTTGTTTGGGAGTTGGAAAAGAGGGCGAGCCTTATGAGGCAATTGGTCGAGGTACTTTGAACATTCATTTATTACCTACTTTTCGAGATGCAAGCGGCGCATTTGGTACACCCACGAGTGATTCGATCCGTACTATGTGGACGATGGAAAGCCATTCATTTATGATGGTGTATGTAGATTTTGCGGGGAATGAAGCCTTATCGGAGGCAATGGCTTTTAGTGTGGCTTTGCTAGAAAAGTATGCTCGTGCGACGCATGTTGTACAGGACGTTATTGCAGCGGTGTAGTTGCTTTTAGTTTTTGGGAGATTGAAAAAGTAAAGGTGCTTATAAAAAACCAAGAATTACACACCAAACACGAATCAAGATGACTTGGTAAGGATCAGTATAAAAAAATTGTATTATTTTTGGAATCAAATTTCGCATTGGTTAAGAGGCTGTCTTGATCATATATCATAATATGCAAAATTAGTGCAAAAAAACGCTTAACAAATATCATAATTATATAATAAAAACCAAAAACCATCCAAATGACCACCCAAATCAGCTCTTTAGAAGAATACCAGCAACTATATAAAGAAAGTACTAGTGATCCCGAAGGATTTTGGGGCAAACAGGCCAACACCTTTACTTGGTTTAGTCCTTTTGACAAAGTATGTGAATGGAATTTTGAAGAGCCTCGTGTAAAATGGTTTCTCAATGGTAAAACCAATATTACGTATAATTGTCTTGATCGACATATTGCTACCAAAGGTGACCAAACAGCCATTTTGTGGGAACCCAATGACCCAAATGCAGCCGTTCAAACTTATACCTATAAGGAGTTATTGGCTGCGGTCAATAAATGTGCGAATGCCCTGAAAGAAATGGGAATTGGAAAAGGAGATCGCGTGATTTTTTATATGCCGATGACTCCCGAATTGGCAATAGGTACCCTAGCTTGTGCTAGAATTGGAGCTATTCATTCGGTAGTATTTGCAGGTTTTTCGGCAAAGGCCTTGGCAGATCGAGTTAATGATGCCACTGCAAAGATGATTATTTGTTCGGATTATAATCAGCGAGGCAGTAAAAACATCCCCGTTAAACAAGTAGTGGATGATGCCCTTGCATTGGGCTGTCCTAGTATCGAAACGGTACTGGTACATCAAAATACAGGAGGCGACATCAACTTTAATGAAACACTCGACAAGTGGTGGCATGATGTAGTAGATGCTCAATCAGATCAATGCGAACCCGAACAGATGGATAGTGAGGACATGCTATTTATTTTATATACCTCTGGTTCTACTGGCAAACCCAAAGGAGTAGTGCATACTTGTGGAGGTTATATGGTGTACACCTGTTTTTCTTTTCGCAATGTATTTCAGTATAAGGAAGGAGATGTGTATTGGTGTACGGCTGACATTGGGTGGATAACTGGTCATTCTTATATTGTTTATGGGCCCTTGTTAGCTGGTGCCACTACCATGATGTTTGAAGGGGTGCCTACTTTTCCTGATGCGGGGCGTTTTTGGGCAATTTGTGAAAAGCATAAGGTAAACCAATTTTATACGGCTCCTACGGCGATCCGTGCTTTGATGGCAAAAGGTGACGAATGGCCTGCTAAGTACGATTTAAGTAGCTTAAAGGTCTTAGGATCAGTAGGCGAACCAATTAATGAGGAGGCATGGAATTGGTATAATGAACATATCGGAAAAGGCAATGCGCCTATCGTAGATACTTGGTGGCAAACCGAAACAGGTGGCATTATGATTACGCCCTTACCTGGTGTTACCGACACCAAACCCACTTATGCTTCTTATCCGATGCCTGGTATTCAGCCTGTATTAGTCGATAAGGATGGCAATGAATTGGCAGGTAATAATGTGGAAGGTTTATTGTGTATCAAACATCCTTGGCCGTCTATGTTGCGTACTGTTTATGGCGATCATAAACGTTGTCAAAATGTGTATTTTTCTGCTTTTAAAAATATGTATTTTACTGGCGATGGTGCGCGTAAGGATGAAGAGGGGCGTATTCGTGTGATTGGTCGGGTGGATGATGTGATTAATGTATCGGGACATCGTATGGGAACCGCTGAAGTGGAAAATGCTATTAATGAACATCCGAATGTGGTTGAGTCAGCGGTGGTAGGTTATCCACATGATATTAAAGGACAGGGCATTTATGCCTATATTATTTCACAAGGCAAAGACTTAGATGATGCCTTTAGAAAAGAAATCTTAGGAGTTGTGACAGAAGAAATAGGCCCAATTGCTAAACCTGACAAAATTCAGTTTGTTAGTGGTTTACCCAAAACTAGATCGGGCAAGATTATGCGCCGTATTCTTCGCAAAATTGCTTCTAATGATACTAGTAACTTGGGGGATGTTTCTACTTTATTAAATCCTGATATAGTGGAAGAGATTATGGAGGGGGCGAAGGGGTAACGATGTGCGATGTGCGATGTGCGATTGAATTTCAAAGTAGGCTTCCTTGTGTATTATTTCCAACTTTTTTTTGAAAGAAAAGTTGGAAATAAGCCGTTTTAAGGTACTTATAAGGCATTTTTCATTTGATTTTTACGTTGCAATAATTCTTTTCCTATTTGGATATAATTATCTATTTCTCCATCTAAGACAGCTTTTATTAGTTGTTCACTTTGGAAGTAGTAACGTCCTTCAAATACGGGAGTGCTTTGGTCATAATTCCACTGGTCGGTTGCTGCGTCGTACAAATAGCGTTCTTGTCTGGTAAAAACAAAGACTAGTCTTTGGTTGTCCATAAAATATTCTTCAATCAATTTCCCATTAGATTGATTGACGACAACTACAATTTTCTCTAAGGTGCCATTTCGGAAAAATCCTTTGATGTATCCTCCTTCACTGGTATAATCTGGAAATACTTGTGCGAGGTCTTTTTCAGAGATTTGATGGTTTTGATAGATATTAATAACCTGCACTTTTTTACGGATATGCTCAATAGCGTTTTGAGCATATCCACTACTCGAAATAACGAATGCGCATACGGTCAATATAAAAAGGTGTTTCATTATGCATTCTAAATGGTTCGCCTTCGTTATGCAAAAATCTTTCCATAACAATATTTTACCTTTACAACTTGACGAGGAGTGAAGATTAAATATCTTTACATTTTTAAACGGTTCATAAACAATTCTTTTTAAATACTGTTGCACCTCTATGCAGCTACCGTCTTTGAATATAGTATGGTTAAATCAGTCAATCATTTTTATAGAGAAGCTGTTGCAGTTTTCCAATTTCTAGTCCAAAACTTCACTATTCAACAAGTTTTTTCTTATCGAGAAAGTGGTACACAAATCACTTGGAATCGCGATAAAGCTATTCAAAATTTACTCCATAGTCATCAAATCCACTATGTATTTAAGCAAACAAGAAATACAAAACCTAGACAAAATAAAACGTCTCAACCTCATCAACTCTATTACAGGTATCAAACCCGCTAATTTGATAGGCAGTATCTCAAAAGAAGGAAATACAAACTTAGCCATTTTCAGTTCTATCGTACATCTAGGTAGTAACCCCGCTCTATTGGGTTGCTTTGTGCGTCCAACAAGCGAAGTACCACGACATACATATAACAATATAATAACAACTGGTGTTTATACCATTAATCATATTCACAGTCATTTCGTTGAACAAGCACATTACACTGCTGCCAAATTTCCTGAAGAGGTGTCTGAGTTCAAACAATGTCAATTTACAGAAGAGTTTATCAAAGGATTTCCAGCTCCCTATGTTAAAGAAAGTCACATTAAAATAGGCATGAAATTCCTCGAAGAAATTCACATCAAGTTAAATAATACACGGTTATTAATTGGAGCAATTCAACACCTTATAGTTCCCGATGAAGCTATCAATGAACAAGGAATTATTGACCTTGCCAGTGTCAATGATGTAGGTATTGCTGGACTCAACTCCTATTACCAACTCAATAAAATCGCCTCTTTTCCTTATCCTAGAGTAGCAGAGCTTCCAATTTGGAAGAAATAGCTTTTGTTGGCTTGTTATAAGATGTATGCCTACGTTTCACGCCTTGATTAACTTGAAAATAGCCTTCGTCTAGTTAGGGATTTTTTTAATTTGCCTTAATCATTTTATTACTCATGAAAAAACAACATCTCCCCACCAAAGTCTGTATCGTTTGCAAACGCCCATTTACATGGCGCAAAAAATGGGAAAAAGTATGGGCAGAGGTAAAATATTGTAGTAACCGATGTCGCAAAAACAAAAACACTGTCAACTGATAAGTAAAGAGAAAAGAATAAATTGCCCAATCTAGCTACCTCTTTGCTAACAATACT